>CAZRNJ010000280.1:0-3340 GCA_964601385.1 uncultured Bacteroidales bacterium
CCCCTATTCAACCGACAGCTATACCCTAGTTGCCGATGCGCGTATTGACAACCGGAGAGAACTGAATGATGCGCTTGGATTATCCATAATGCATCCGGATATTATTTATGTAGCTAAAAGCTATGAAAAATGGAATACCGGTTGCTGCCCACATCTTTACGGCGATTATTCGGCTGCTCTTTACAACCGCCACGAACATTCGTTGTTTTGCTTTCGCGACCCTGTGGGCTGTGTTCCTTTCTTTTATTATTACGATAATGAAAAATTTGTTTTCAGCACATCAATAAAAGGAATTCTTGCATTACCCAAAGTTGATGTCACACCAGACGGACAATGGATGGCCGACAGCTTATTCGGATTACGCAGCGAGTTGCACCGCACATGTTATAAAAACATCAGGCGTCTGCCACCCGGACACTCATTATTTCTGGACAGAAAAAAATTAACTGTTATAAAATATTTTGACTGGTACAAAACAAAAGAACTCCGGCTGGCTGATGAAAAGGAATATCAGACACAATTCACAGATAAGATAAACCAGGCGGTAACCAACAGGATGCGCTCAAAGCGTGCTGTATCTGCTGAGCTAAGCGGCGGTCTCGATTCATCAGCCATTTGCTGTCTGGCAGCGCGGGCAGATAAGGGGATAGCTGCATTCACACATATTCTTCCCGACGATACGTATCATCCGTATACCGATGAACGGCAATTTGCCGAAACGGTTTGTCAATATGCGGGTATCAACAACCATTTGCTGGTAGGTTCGGAAGATAAAAACCTGCTAACCGCATTTCAGCAATGGCTGTGGATTAGCGGTGAGCCCTCACAACTGAAATACCATGCTCTATCCACAGGATTATACGAAGAGGTTCAGAAACAGGGCAGCAACATCCTGTTGTCGGGATTTGGAGGCGACGAACTGGTTTCATCTGCAGCCGGCGATTACCTGTTGCAGCTTGCCCGCGAACGATTATGGCCGCTGCTCTGGAACGAGCTGAAAGGGAACAACGATCACGGTACGGCTGCCCGAAAATTTTTAAAGATCTACTTCAGACAATTCCTACCGGCAAAAAACAGAGTTAAACATGCGTTGAAAACTACTACGGCCAATGCAGCCACCATCCGCCGCTATAATCTCAAACAACGCTATAACAGCACCTTCAAGCCACAGGGCGGACACTCATTTACACAACGATTTTGTGAGATATTAAGCGGCCCTGTTATCTCGCGCCGGCTGGAAACCTGCGCCCTGGCTGCATTACCCTACCGTATCGTTTACCGCTATCCACTGCTGGACCGGGCACTGCTCGAATTCTTTATTGCGCTGCCGCCATCTATTAAATATAGTGAACGGATGGGACGAAAATTTTTCCGTCAGGCAATGGCCGGAATCATACCGGATGAGATCCGGCTGCGGACAGACAAATACGGATTAGCCATTCCATCGGTGTATTATCGCTTTTTTAACGAGATAGAAGAGATAGAACTCTATATCCTCGGAAGCGGCTCAAATGCTGCAAATAAATTCATTGACCGGAATAAACTGATACAGCGCTTTGAAGCACTTAAAACTAACCAGAAAGACCAAAACGTACTTGGCTTTTTCAATACTCTGGAGATATTGTTGTTTTTTGAACTGCAAAACCCATAAAACGTGACTGCACCTGATACAACATATCAATTAATAACACAACTCTCAAATCCATTATTTAACCAAGAGTCGAGGGACGATGCGATCAGGACAATGGCTGGTTTCAACCGGTGGGAAGCATTTCATAGCTTATGTAAACAACACAGGGTGGTACCATTGGTGTACTCGGCAGTGACAAAATATGAACTGCCTCTGGAAGCACGGGCGCTTGAACAATTGAAAGAATCAGCCGAAAATAATGTGCGCAACATGCTGATGCTTTTCTCCCTTCTTCAGCATCTGTCATCGGTACTAAAAAGTTGCTCCATCCCCTATATTACAGTGAAGGGACCCGCACTTTCCGTTCAGTTATACGGCACTATCACAATGCTACAATCGCGCGATATAGATATCCTGATACCGGCAGAAAGAGCCACTGATGCTATCCATGTCTTACTGGCCAATGGTTATGAGCCAGATAAAAAATCATTGAATATCACATCAGGATATCAGCGATTCAGCCGTCTATACCGCAATGCCGGGTTACGCCATAAAGGGAGCGGAAGGATGATTGAACTGCACTGGCGCTTATTTGATGGAACAAAAGAGCCGGCATGGTTTGACCTGCAGGAGCCGGTTGTTCTGGAAAAAGAAACATTCCAGGGCCTGACCGCACAGGCCAATCTGCTGTATCTTTCGGTACATGGGCATCATCACCGCTGGTCGGAACTGGGCTGGATCACAGACATCCATTTGCTAAATAATAAAATATCTCCGGATATCGCTGTATGGGACAAAAAGCTTTACCAACGCAGAATACAATCAGCAAGGGATATTGCAGCAGCCGTGTATTCCAAACAACCTGTGCCGTCAACAGTCATGATCAAATATATCACCCGGCGTATAACCAGAAAAAAAACTACAGGTACAGCAGAGAAAATTGAGAAATTTCTTTTTCTGATTGTTTCCGGCGATTTCCTGTCCCAATTCAGATTAATGAGAATGGTAATTAACCGATATTTCGATAAGATCAGACAACATTTTTATTTGAAAAAACCTCATTATTAAAACTAGAGTGCAGGGTTAAGTTATTAGAATCATAATAATACCTTATCTACCTATGTATTATTCGTTCAGAAAAGCGTCCAATCATTTGAAAATCAGCATATAAATTATATTTTACAATTCTCAATGTAAATTATTATATTTGAAATGATTTAAAAAAAGAAAATTCATTAACAGACAGAACAATTATTATGGAAAACCTGATTCTTGAACCAACAGGAAAGACGCCGGGTGTAAAATTTGAAACAACAGGAATACTGGAAATTTCAGGAGCATCGGTACCTGAAAATCCGGTTGCTTTCTATCAACCCTTATACAAATGGATTGATGATTTTGTAGCAACTCCCGTAGACAACATTGAATTCAAATTACAGTTTGAGTATTTTAACACCGCCTCGTCCCGTTGCTTATATGAGATGCTGAAGAAATTCGAAAAAGTCAGCAAAACAAAAAAAGTTATTGTAAGCTGGTATTATGAAAAAGGCGACAGCGATATGCTGGACACAGGCAGCGAATACAGTTCGCTGGTTGATGTGCCATTTCAGTTTACTGAGCACTAACAGTTGATTGCTTTCCATTTCTGTTTGTAGTTTTTCTTCCGAAAATTTCTTCTCCGACAAGCAATACAAATCCATACGATATATT
>CAZRNJ010000281.1:0-3340 GCA_964601385.1 uncultured Bacteroidales bacterium
TGGTTAGTCAGTAATCATGAGATTTTTAACCTTTTCTTTCCATTCTTAAATCATGTCATCAAAATGTTTGAATGTTTCCGAAACAGCAGGAGCCAGTTGATTTGAAAAAATTGAAGATGCAGCTACACGGTTCCCTGAAGCAACATTCATTTTTATTTTTTTAACACTCTCATGAAATAATTCATGATCGTACAGAAAACTGTTTAAAGCATTGTTAATTATAGGATTTTCAGTTTTAAAACCAGCTAACCATTTTCCGAAATTACACTGCGTGTGGTCATCTCCACCATCAAAAGATTTTCCTGTATGTATAGCATTCAGGCATTTGGCCTCCAGTGCATTGTGATCTGAACGGAATTGGGTTACATCCTGCAAAAACCTGTAAGGGTTTCCCAAATCCTTTTTTACAATTTCGTTAACTAATTTTTCAACCTCCTTGTTAACATTTCTCCATTCCTCTAACTTGGTTTTAAACTCAGGCCACAGTTCAGCCTCAAGTTTTGTTTGAGGCAAGGGTTCATATATTTTTATGGCCGCAAGATATTGCTCCCGGGCTTTCTCAATGTTGTCAAATTGCTTGTTTATATCGTCCTTAGACAATCCGGGGATTAATAAAGTGCTGAAGGCAACTTTCAGTTTCTCAAAACCGAGCGACATATCCTGCAAACTGGTTACCGAAGGCATTCTGACCTCGGCCACTTCATTAAACGAACCGCCCACGTTATTTAAACTGATAAAGGATATTACACCAATAACCAGCGCAATAAGCGCTACGGATAAAAATCCGATCAGGATTTTTGTTCCGATTTTTAAATCATTCCAATTCATAATATTAAGTAATAAAGATTAAACAATCACTTCATTATTCGACTTAACCAAACTCGATAATTCATCGAGGGAGAAAACTTTTTCCATATCAAGGATCATAATAAACTTATCCTCAATTCGGGCCACACCGGTAATAAAATCGGATTTATAACGATTACCGATGCTGGGAGGCCCTTCAATCTGGTCGTTTTCAATTTCAAGTACTGCCATCACTTCATCAACAAGAGCGCCTACATGAACCAGTTCACCATCGAAATGCAAATCCATAACCACAATACAGGTTTTCTCGGTCTCTACCGTTGCGGGCATACTAAATTTGAGCCGTGTATCAATCACGGGCAAAACCATACCTCTCAAATTAATCACACCCTTCATATAGACAGGGGCCTGCGGAACCTTCGTAATCTTCGTCATCTCAAGAATATTGAGTACCTTTCTTACATGAATGGCATATTCTTCCTCGCCCAGTTTAAACGACAGGTACGAGATAATTTTTGTTGCTTCGTCCATTTTATTCATCATTTTATGATTTTAAATTTTTAACTGATTACTCTGATATTACATTCTCTATACATTAAATCACCAAAAATCATTTTTGAACTGTTACAAAATCGATGTTTTGAATCTGTCCATATTATATGTTTAAAATTCAAACCTTATCTTTACCATCAAACTTAAAGAAGCTGATAAGCTCCTTCATATGTTCAGCTTGACTACTTAGCTCTTCAGCGCTAGTTGCCAATTCCTCGCTTGAGGCAGCGTTCTGCTGAGTAACGTGATTAAGTTGCTGTATAGCATTATTGATCTGATCTGAACCTGAATTCTGCTCCATGCTGGCTGCAGCAATTTCCTGAACAAGTTTAGCTGTTTTCTCAATTTCCGGAATTAGCGTATTCATCAGTTCGCCAGCACTCCCAGTAACATTCACACTCCTGGATGCCAGAGAAACAATCTCATCTGCAGCTATCTTGCTTCGTTCGGCCAATTTTCGAACCTCAGCGGCAACAACGGCAAACCCACGGCCATGCTCTCCTGCTCTGGCCGCCTCAACCGCCGCATTTAATGCCAATATATTTGTTTGAAACGCTATATCGTTAATAATACTAATCTTTTGAGCAATGTTTCGAGCCGATTCAAGACTCTCCTTTGCAGCACTTCCAACTTTTTGAACACCTACTGAAATACTAAGCGATATCTTCTCGGCTTGTTGGGCATTATCAGAGTTTTGCTCGATATTGGCAGACATTTGCTCCATAGAGCTACTCACCTCCTCGGCAGCCGATGCCTGCTCGCTGGCTCCCTGAGATAACTGCTGCGAAGCTGAACTGAGCTGATTACTTGATGAGGCAAGGTTGTTACTATACCCGGAAAGGTCAGTTACAAGCTTGTTTAGTATGTTCACAAAATCTATTAATGTGTTCTGTACAAGTAAAAACTCATTACCCGAATTATCAGATTCTTTAACTTTATCTATACTGAGGTATCCCTCCTTTAACCTTGTAATATTGCTAATTAACGAAGAAATGTTCTTCGAAACTGTAGTGTAAAGGTTAAAATTGATGGTAATAATTATGATAGTAAACAAAAAAAGCACAACTATTAAAATAAGAAGAGAGTTTTGATAGTTTGTTTGGGTGTTGATGCTTGACTGTAGATCCTGCTTTGCCAACAGGTCATAAAATTTATCGGTTTGTTGATCGATTGACTCTTCGGTATCATTGATAAGACCGATATTTTCGGAGTATTTCCGAACTAGTTCCTTAATACTTCGGTTGGACTCCAGCGCAACCACAGGAAGTTGTGCAAATGAAGTATTTTTAAGCAATTCAACATCATTCATAGTTTGCTCAATCGCCTTGTCCAAAAATATATATAGTTCATCACGGCGATTGAAATTGCTCTTTAAATCCTTAAAAAGAACTTGTATATTGAAATTGTTATTATTGTTGCCATTTGCTCCGGCAATAACAAGTCTTTCGAGGGTTGATACTTTATTTCGCTTGTTCTCATCAGCCAACTCCTGGCTTATGGCATTTATAAACTGATTCGATTGGGATATAGACTTATTGGTAAGATCCATTACCTGCTTTTCAATGTTTATATTTTCCTGATATTTCTTTTCCACCTCCTCAACCGATTGCCAAATGGCCTGAAGGTCACTTCGATGGTTACTATCTTTAATCATCTGGTTCAGATTATTGTATTGCTCTGATAGATTATTGTAGGTAATTTGTTTATTCAGGTAATCCTTAATCTGCATTGTGAAAAGCCGGATCCCATTCATTTCCTGCGCAATTTGCCCTTGTAAATCAACAGATTGTTTTAACGTATTATTTGTAAAAAAATAACCCATTAGTAATACCACTACAAAGGCAATTTGTAAAATAACCACCAGCAAAAGTTGCTTTTTGATATTAAAATTTAGTTTCATTTTTTTGTCCCTCATTTTTTAATTTATTAATCACTGTTGTCCGGTAAAAGTTTAAAAGGGATATTTTTCCTTTTTAAATAT
>CAZRNJ010000282.1:0-3313 GCA_964601385.1 uncultured Bacteroidales bacterium
AGTGTAAGCATTGCATCCATCGGATTTTACGCTAATCCCGAATACTTTATTACCTTCGAAATAACTGAAAAAGCCAATGCAATTCTTTCTTATCCACGGGCCTTCTTTGAATTTATGCCCGTGCTTGGTAAAAATGAAGATGGGAAAGAATATGATATGCACCATCTGGCATTTGAAGCAAAGCATTATCGCGAATATGCCATCGGCATATCAAAAAAAGTTGACTATCGCTGGACAGTCGGCCTCCGGCCAAAATTGCTTTTTGGCAAGTTTAATATCTCAACCCGCAATGATCTGACCATTAAAACCGGACTCGAACAATGGGAAATTCCCGAATCGGGCATTACTGTTAATTCATCCAATCCATTGTATCAGGCGGTATACGACTCTAACGGCAACATTCGTGATGTAGAAGAAGTTGATGAATTAGATGTATCTAATTATTTATTCAATAAACGCAATTACGGACTTGCCATTGATTTTGGTGCTATTTATCAGTTTACCGATAAAATAGAGTTTTCGGCCAGCGTGATTGATCTAGGCGGCATTAACTGGCGCAGCAATAATTTCAACTGGTCGCAGCAAAGCGGATTCCTCTGGAAAGGAATTAATATGTCTACCGATACAACCACAAAGCAGGATTATGAAACAATAGCCGATTCGATGAAGTTTGAAATTACGCAGGACCCTTACGCATCAGGGCTTCAGACAAAACTGTACTTAGGCGCACGGTATCTGGTTAATAAAAACTTCTCGGTAGGACTACTCAACCGCAATATGTTTTTCCGCGGTCGCCTGCTGCCCCAACTAACCATGTCGGCGAATGTCAGCGATAAATTTATTTCGGCCAGTTTATCGTATTCCATGATGTACAATAGTTTTGACAACTTTGGTTTTGGCATAAACTTTAAAGTTGCTCCATTTAATCTGTATATAATTATGGATAATATGCCCATCCAATTCTACGATATTACTCAGGAAGATGGCTCCCGCTTTCTACTGCCTTATGGGAAAGTAAAAAACATCCGGTTAGGATTAAATCTGGTGTTTGGATGCAAGGATATAGGTCGCGATAAACCGCTCATTCTGTAAGCCGGTTACCAGTCCTTCTTGATTTTGCTGTATTCCCGCACTCCGCGTGTAAGTTTGGATGCAAAAATAAATTTATTCAGTTCAGGATTGTCCGAAACAAGAATCTCATCCTTGGACCCCTCCCACCAGTTTTTCCCTTCATGGATGAAAAGAATATTCTCACCAATCTCAATCACTGAATTAAAATCATGCGTATTAATTATAGTTACCGTATTGTATTCCTCAGTAATTTCCTTTATCAGATTATCAATTACAGTAGAGGTTTTGGGATCAAGCCCGGAGGTTGGCTCATCACAAAACAGGTAATTCGGATTCAACACTATGGCCCGCGCAATAGCTACCCGTTTTTGCATACCACCGCTAAGCTCCGATGGTTTAAGCTGATTTACATTACCCAAATTTACACGCTTCAGACAAATATTCACCCTTTCGCGCTTATCGGAAACTGACATATTAGTAAACATATCGAGCGGAAACATCACATTTTCTTCAACATTCAAAAAATCAAACAATGCGCTTCCCTGAAACAACATTCCCATTTCTTTGCGCAATTCACGCTTAGCATCAATATCCAGGTTATTGAATATAACGTTCCCGCCATAAATAATTTCCCCTGAATCAATAGTATGTAAACCAACAAGCGATTTGAGCAAAACAGTTTTTCCCGAACCACTTTCTCCGATAATCAGATTAATTCTTCCTTTATCAAACCGTGTACTGACATCTTTCAGTACCAGTTGCTGATGAAATGATTTATTGATATGTTTTATTTCTATCACGTCAGTAAAATCTGTGTCATGATCAGGTTTGAGATAATCACCAGAACACTGCTGTCAACTACGGCGCGTGTACTGGATAAACCCACTTCACGCGCGCCCCCTAAAACAAAATATCCATGATATGCAGCCACCGAAGTAATAATGAATGCGAAAACAATGGTTTTAATAATGGAATAGGTTACATAGAACGGATTAAATGTATAATGCAACCCATAAATAAAATCGTACGGATTAACAATATGCGTTACAATACAGGTAATATAACCGCCCAGTATGCCAATAAAAACACTGATAATATTCAAGAATGGATTAAATAACATGGCAGCAACTATTTTCGGCAAAATAAGATAATTCGCCGAATTAATGCCCATTATTTCCAACACATCAATCTGTTCCGAAATTCTCATTGAACCAATTTCCGATGCAATACTCGATCCGACTTTCCCCGCAAGAATAAGCGCTACCACAGTTGAAGAAAATTCAAGCAACAGGGTGTCGCGGGTACCCAAACCAATATAGAATTTCGGTATTAATGGATTTACCAAATTCAGAGCCGTTTGGATAGTCATTACTGCGCCAATAAAAAACGATATGATAACAACAATACCAATAGACCGAATTCCAAGCATTACAACCTCTTTAATCAATTGTTTATAAAAGACCTCTGGCCGTTCGGGTTTGGTAAAAACCTTTGACATCAAAATAACATATCGGCCTATATGTCGAAACAGATTCATTTTTACTTGTATTAGGCGGTTAAAATTAAAAAAATGCCCTGATATAACAGCAAAATACAGATTGTAAAATTTTAATATGCAACATTTTATTATTTTCGTTGTTTCAATCAAAAACTATGGGCAATAAAAATTATTGTATTATTATGGCCGGTGGTATTGGCAGTCGTTTCTGGCCTGTCAGCCGTACACAAAGGCCCAAACAGTTTCTGGATATCCTGGGTACAGGACAATCGCTTATTCAGCAAGCATTTGAAAGGATTAGAAAAGTTATACCGGTCGAAAACATTTTTATTGTGACCAATGTTCTATATAAATCACTGGTAACAAATCAGATACCTGAAATTAAGCCCAGCCAGATACTCCTTGAGCCCGATCGCCGGAATACTGCGCCCTGTGTTGCTTATGCAATATTTGAGATACAACGAATATGCAGCGATGCAATTATACTAGTTACTCCTGCCGACCACCTGATTCTGAAAGAAGAGAATTTCAGAAATGTAATCATCAAGGCGCTTGCCTTTGCTGACGCAAACGATTCGTTGCTCACCATCGGGCTCAAACCCCTGAGGCCCGAAACCGGCTATGGCTACATTCAGGTCCATGAAACCAAAGCCGATGATGTTAAATCGGCTAGAATTAAAAAAGTTAAAGCATTTACCGAAAAACCCGACATTGCCCTTGCCCGTGTGTTTATTGACAGCGGTG
>CAZRNJ010000283.1:0-237 GCA_964601385.1 uncultured Bacteroidales bacterium
GTTCCAAGGTAATTACTAAATTCCGATAGATTAGTTGCGCTGAGAATAATTCATTTTGATATAAAATCCGCTCCAGGCTATCGGGCTGCTCCGCCAGTTGTAACTTATAAAAATTAATATCCGATTGCAATTGATCTTCCAGTGCAATCAAAGAATCGGGAATGCCGGCAAATTGCTTCGCCTGATTCGCCGCGATGGACTGCGCCAGCACGTTGCTTTTACTTTCTTCCGAAAACT
>CAZRNJ010000283.1:247-3264 GCA_964601385.1 uncultured Bacteroidales bacterium
AAAGCTTCCTCCAGATAACGCGGATCGCCCGTCAATTCTGCCAATTGCACGCAGGTTTCGATGGCATTTTGTGAAAGCTCATAAAATTTTTCCGACAAGCGGATTTTATCTTCCGAAGCCAATAACTCATTGCGCACCAGCGTCAACGTGGAATCCGCCACTTCATACAAAAATTTGGCTTGTAGTAAATCGGCCTGCTCCCCACTCTGACGTAATAACCTTGCCTTATGTAATAAAGACTCCACAAAATAATCATATTTAAAAAATCCGTTAGGAGAGGGGGCTGCCCCTGATTCATTTGCTTGAAAATCAACATGATTCGCCGCTAAGGCATTTTGTAAATACTGCAAAGCTTCGTCCCGCTTGCCTTCGGCTTCCGCGATTTGGGCTAAGCTATTATACGTGTAAGCTAATTTATAACTTTTATCCCCGAATAAATCCTGTTGAATGGTGAGCGCTTTTTGGTTATAAGATTTTGCTTCTGATAAGTTATTTAGTTTGAAATAAACATCGGCAATATCATTATTCAGATTAGCGAATTGCTCGCGTTGCTCGGCATCGTTTTCAATTAAAGGAACGATACTTTGTAATTGGATGAGGGCTTTGTTATATTCACTATTTTTATAATAATTGATGCCCTGATTATTTTGGGCAGCAACGATACGTGGATGGTCCGATGCTAAAACTTTTGCATACAAATCAATGGCTTTTTGTTGCAAATTAATCGCTTTATTATACTCTTTTTTCAAGTCATATAAATTCGCCCAATTGGTATAGACGTTGGCAATTTTTTCAGGCTGTTGATTCGGCAGTTTTTCATATTGCTGAATTGCCTGTTCGTTAAAGGAAGTAGCCTCCTGATAAGCGCCTTTCTTTTTATAAGTAACAGCAAGATTGGTAAAAACATCAGCTACACGGAGGTCAAATTCACCGGGGCGCGACTGGAAAATGGCTAATGCTTGTTCATAATATCGAATCGCATTATTATACTCTCCTTTATCGTCATATAATACACCCATGTTTAACATAACCGTAGCAAGGCTTGGATGATTTTCACTTAATATCTTTCTGCGAATATTAAGCGCCCGGGTGTAATGCTCTAACGATTTATTATAAAGACCTAAATCATCATAAATAATGCCTATATTATTTAAACTACCCGCAATTAAATTATGCTCTAATCCATATATTTTTTTTCTGATTTCGTACGTTTTTTGATAATATTCAAGCGCTTGCAGCGGCTGTCCTTGCCCTCTGGAATTTGAACCAAGCAGGTTGTAATGGTTGGCTAATAATTCTTCTTTATTGTCTGCTGCACTTTGCTGAATGCGCCCCAGATTGGCTTCAATGGCAGCAGCACAGGCATCGTAATCTTTCAGAAAGTAATAACCCCTGGCAATTTGATAATAAATTTCTATTTTTTGAGTCTCAAGTGAAGTCTGCTCAATATCTGTCTGCGTTTGTTGCAATAAATTTATACTTTCTTTGTAAAATCTTTTTGCATATAAAGTTTGCGCAAATTTTAATATTTCCGATGCGTAGCGTTCCCAATCATTTACTTTTGAAAATAAATTCCTCGCAGCATGTAGATGAAAAGCCACGCTATCGGTATAATCTTCGTTTTCAGCAAACAGGGAAGTTGCCGCTTTTATATGTCGCAAAGCAATCGCCGTATCCGACAATGACTGCCCTTGCAGGGTAAATGAGACCCAAAACAGAAAACCTACCGATAGCAATGACTTTATCATAATTTAAATATTAAAATCAAAAAGAAATAATTACAAAAATGGTTACATTCAAGAATCACTTCTGGTTATTCCTCTGTTACTGTTACAACGGCATCCGTCTTTGGATCCCCAATCGCAAAAGTAAATTGATTCTGGCTATTCGGATTTTTTTGCCCTTGTATGAAAGCGATCATCTGGAAGCCGTTCCCGGTGTTGATATTACAATTATTATTTACAATCGTATTATCCAAGGTATCTACTACGCCGAGCAGGTTGCCGTTTCCATCGAAGAGGTGAATCCACACCATTTGCTCCAACTGCTTTTTATTGTGATCATCTGCATCTACCTGCAACTGAATGGTTTGATTGTTATTAGGATTATTAAAAACCGCATCATGAATGTCCAATAAATAACCCTGGGTATGCAGGTAATCTGTCACCGTACCTTGTAAGGTGGTAGGCGTGCCGCGATAAGGTACTACGCTACTGTCGGTATTCGGAATAAAAGAAAGGGTAAGGCGCGCTCCCATTACGCCATCAAAATCAGTACCAGTACCGTCGCCTACGCCGAGGTCTATTACATTGGAATACACCCCATTGCTGTATTGGCTGGTATACACTTGCGGTTTCAACATGGCAAATAACCGGATGAAGCCGTTGTTCTGAAATTGATAACTAAAAGAGGTTTGGTCGGTTCTCAAAAATCCCCAACTCCAGGGCGAAGAAGCACCTGTATCATAACACATCGCATACACTTGTACGTTGGACAGAATATTATTCGCAGTGAAAGTCAACCGCTTAGGCGCGTCATTGACATAATACGTTAAGCCGACAAGCTCATTGGCTAATTGCAAAGAATGATCCATTTTGTTTAGATTTTAGTTTTAAGCAATTAATTATTAAAAATTCATCATTTACCATAATAACTTAAAAATCAATATACTGACTCAAAATAAAAACTGTAATTTTGAAAAATACTTACTTGAATTATTTTAAATTAATGTTTTTGTTATTGCCCGATCAGCACAAACGCCGACCAGTAATACGGATGACTGAATGCCTCCGAGCGGATCATATTGAGCTTAGCTTGCCGTAAGGGTCGGGCAAATTCTTGATAATCATCGTTTAAATGCCGCTGGTAAAACTGCACCATCAGATCGGCGGTAGCCCGATCCTGCACTTTCCAGAGGGAAACGACCAGATTATCCGCTCCGGCATAGAAAAATGCCCTCGATAAACCCAGCAAGCCTTCGCCGCTGGCTACCTTACCCAAGCCGGTCTCACACGCAG
>CAZRNJ010000284.1:0-3208 GCA_964601385.1 uncultured Bacteroidales bacterium
GTCTGTACCGAATCAGCTATCCTGCTTACCAACTCCTCGTTATGGCTGATGATTTCCGGTCAACAACAATATTGATGGGCTGCTTCCGGTCAAGGACACCGGGTTTGTCTATAATTTCGTCAATAAGATAGAGCTCGTCTTTTGATTCGATGCGGGTTATGCCTTCTCGTAGAAGTATTGAAAGCTGTTCTTTTAGTGGCTTCGCACGAAAACGGCTGAATGGTGCAAGGATGACGGCCTTAGTCCCTTCGGATAACGATTGCAGGTAATCGGTCACATCTTCAATGCTATGTTTTTTGACTTCTTCACCACTTACCGGCGAATACGTGCGACCGATACGCGAGTACAGCAATCTCAGGTAATCATAAATCTCTGTTGAGGTGCCTACCGTTGACCGTGGATTTCGGGTATTGACTTTTTGTTCAATAGCAATAGCCGGTGGTATGCCTGTAATAATGTCTACTTCCGGCTTATGCATCTTGCCTAAAAATTGCCGCGCATACGATGATAAGCTTTCAGCATATCTCCTTTGGCCTTCTGCATAAAGCGTATCAAATGCAAGGGATGATTTCCCCGAACCTGATAAGCCGGTAATAACAATCAGCTTATCACGTGGTATTGTCACCGAAATATTTTTCAGGTTATGAACCCGTGCGTTTTTTATGACAATACTGTTATCTGTTGGTTTATTATTTTCCATGGTTTTTTCAGGCCTGCAAAGTTACCTATGATTAAGTCATTTCAATTATCATCATCACATTTTTTTATCCCGGTTTGTTCTGCCGGAGTGGCTAACCCGAAACGAACTATCTGAATTAATTGTGTTTAATACTTCTTCTTCCTCTTTCTTTTTCTCTTAATTTTAATAAGATTAAATCTCCTGTTTAACAGACAAATGTTTATTTATAAGTTAATTAACTGATTTATAATGATTTATTTATCTTTTTTAGGTAATATTGTTCAAGTTCGAATGTAATAAACAGCAGTTTTTCTATGTTTTTTTTTGAAAGTGATTTTTTTTATGTAATTTAGCTTTTGAAAATTAAAGTATTAACCATTAACTGATTGCCTATAGAAAACACATCTACCTCTGAACTGTACTAATATTTAAAAAAGGAGGTGATTGTGAATGCAATTAGCTTAACCGACAGGGAACTCATACGTCAGTTCCTCAAGGGGAATCAATCTGGAATCGAAATTCTTTTCGAGCGATACAAAGTTAAAGTGTATAATTACATTTTGCTTATCATACGTGATAAACAACTGGCCGAAGATATTTTGCAGGATACTTTTATTAAAGTTATCCGGTCACTGAAGCAGGGTAAATATAAGGATGATGGTAAATTTGTATCATGGGTTATGCGTATTGCTCATAATCTGGTAATTGATTTTTACCGGAAGGCAAAACAACTCCAAACAGTTCCCAATCTTAGTTATCAAAGCGACAGGTTTAATTCTGTTAAATACGCCGATGACACTATCGAGGATGTTATGATTAATACCCAGATTTCAAATGATGTAAAAAAATTAATTACTGAACTGCCTGAGGATCAGCAACAAATCATTTATCTCAGGCATTACGAGGGGCTTAGCTTTAAAGAGATTGCCGACCTTACTAATGTCAGTATTAACACTGCCTTAGGCCGTATGCGTTATGCCATTATCAATATGCGGCGGATTATGGAAAAGAAAAAACTTAATTTGTCCAAAGTATGACGTAATTGCTTTTTAGGAAAAACAGGATTTAGCATGAATCTCTGTTTATTGTATACTATTTATTGTGCTTGTTCGTTATATCAGCAAAACATAAATAGTATTGCCTATGAGAAAAAACTACCCTCGCTATGTACATAACAATTTAAGCCAGTCTAAACCAAGTTTGAACCTTGTTTTTTCAGATCATTCATTAATTAAACGAATGATAATGAGTTTTTCGGCTGCCTATACTGTGGTTAATTCAATCCATATTGGGTCTATTGAATTAATTTGCAATTAGTTGATTTAGGTTCTTCCATATAGGCAAAAGTGGCTCGTTTAAACAGTCATCAATTTTGTTTTTAATGATTCAAAGATTGAATTGCGGGATGTTTTCTTTCCTGTGTTTTTTTTCTCTACTTTTATCACACATCATAAATACCCATGTCCGAATTTTTATATTTAAAGAATTGCAAGAAACTTCTGGTTGAGAAAGAAGGGTGGGGTAATGTATCGGAATGGTCGCATTATCATTTTGTCCAGTTGCAGGAGAAGATAATGGCTGTCGCTTCAATCGAAGTGAGCGCGCTTACGTTAAAAAGGATATTCGGCAAATATGCCGATAAAGATTATAATCCGCAGGCGCAGACAAAAGATGCTCTGGCTATATATTTCGGGTATAAAAACTGGAGCGATTTTAAACAACAGGTTGATGTTTTACACGGTCAAAAAAAATATTCAAAGTGCGAAACAAAAATGTCGTTTTTTAAGTTTTTTTTGTAGCCCTTGTTTTTATTGCCATTGTAATTATTGTAGTAATCATTTATTTCTCCCGAGAGAAGGTGTCCGAAGTGGTTTTTAAAGCGGATACTGAGTCATTTTCTGCCCCGGGAACTGTTGTTTTAAAGTATTTAATTCCCTCAACCATCCGTGACAGTGTTTTTCTTGATTATGATATTGGTACGCCACCTTTGTGGTTAAGTAAAAATGATAATACTGTTATCGTGTATTATTCTGTGCCTAATTTTTATCAGCCAAGGATTTTTACCCGGAAGAAGAATCTTGCCACTCTTCATTTATTGGCAAGGTCGGATGGCTGGCTCAGGATTATTCAACAATCTGATGCGGTTGTTTATTTAAAGAACAACGCCGAAGTATTCAATGGTGTGCTCACTTTAACTACTGCGGAAGCTTCAAAACGAAATATTGATACCTTGAAATATTTTCAGTCCGATTTTCGCTTATTTGATCAGTTTAATGTTAGCGGCGATCATTTTAGTGCTTCGGTGAAGATTAAAAATTATGCTGTCCGCGATGATGAATTCTACTGTAATTTTGATAAGTTGAATGTCTTTTGCGAGAACGGACGCATTTCTATAACGTTAACAGACACCTTTTGCTTTCAACATGCTTCTTGCATTGTTGGCGAGAAGGATATTCGCGGCTTCAAGGTTATGCTTAAACCCAAATCTGTCAATAGGAATAAAATCTCTAATGACCGTCATTAGAGATT
>CAZRNJ010000285.1:0-3206 GCA_964601385.1 uncultured Bacteroidales bacterium
AATCAGTAGTGAACGGATAAAACTTCGGCCACACCGAAATCATAATGCGGATGTTCTGTTTATGCAATGAGTCAACCATCGCTTTCGGATCATGGAAACGGGTTGAATCGAACCGGTGTGAACCCCACTGGTCTTCTTCCCAATAAAACCAGTCCTGTACAATATTATCAAGAGGAATGCCCCTGCGCCGGTATTCGGCGGCAACCGAAAGAACTTCATCCTGCGATTTATAACGCTCTTTGCATTGCCATAAGCCCATAGCCCAGCGCGGCATCATGGTAGCTGTGCCCGTGAGCCGGCGATAGCCCCCAATTACTTCGTCGGCTGTTTGTCCGGCAACGAAGAAATAATCAATGGCTTTTCCGCTTTGTGACCAAAGGACAATATCATTATTAACGGCAGATGGCGGTGTCCAGCGAAGCTCAGATACGGACCTTTTCCATTTACGAGAATATTCAATACGGAACGAACAAGTGGTATCGCCGGGAAGCATGATTGTACCTACATCTGTGCTTTCGAGAAAAACATGCCAGTAATCAATCAGTAATGAATCATTAATCCACAATTTGAAGACTCCCGAACCATTAAAGAAAAAGCGGTATGCACCTGCTTCTTTTATATTTATATGACCGCTCAGACGCATAGACAAAACACTGGTGTCATAACCTTGCGGCAAGCTAAGAATGTTTTCTGAAGGATTGTCGAGGTTTTTAATCTCAATGGGCTGCGTGAATTTTTTATCGGTAAAGTATTCAGCAGATATCCTGTTTATTCTTCCGGCACTATCGGATAAGCAGTTTCTGGGAATCAGAGCAAACATCTTTGGATCACCATACCGGGTATGAGAATAATTGTGCCAAAGAATACCATAGTTCTTTGTTGACATCAAAAACGGAACATACACTTCGGTGTTACGCTGAAACAGATCGAGGTACATCCCTTTAATATTGAGTTGCCGGCTCTGATGCTGTCCCATGCCATATAACGCTTCGTTATCAGAAGTATTAAACCTCTGTTCAATAGTTTGAACATCATCACCCAGCAGCGTATCTATTCTAAAATATTTAGCGCCGGCAACTGGCTCTCTGAGTAAAATCCTTCCGGAACTGTCAATAAAAGTTATGGCGCCCGTGGTTTTGCTGATCTGTACAATGAGTGCGACAGTAGAAAGGGTAACCGTATCACCCGATTGATGCATTGTCCACGGAACATTTTTTTTGCAATCATTAAGAAGGATCAATGATGGCTCATGCTTAATCATTCGGCCGGGCGATGCTTGTATCCGAATAACAGAATGATCGTAAACCGTAATGTTAATGGTTTTGCCATTCACACGCAAAGTGATACCATCACTATTTTTCTGCAATGCCGGAGTACATGATGCAAGCAGTAAACAATAAATCAATAAATAAAACTTGTTTTCATACGGAATAGTTAATTATTTTTTAGTTTCAGGCATTAATACCAGTCGTACATAATGACCTGCGGGAAGATGTTTTTGTGCTGTTGCTTTGATTGCAGTAACATTTATTTTCTTCACTTCCTGCTGATAGAGCATAACATCAGGGAAATCATCTCCATACAGGTAGTGATTACGCATAAGTTTGATCCAGTAGCTGTTTTCCTTAATCTGCGTCTCGATGTCCCGGCACAAGATGGCTTTTACCTTTTCCAGATCAGTATCCGATGGTCCGTCAGTTTGCAGCTTTCTGATTTCAGCAAATACAGCTTTTGTCAATGAATCGGCATTTGCCGGTGAACAGCCCCAACTGATGGCAATATCACATTCGGGTCTGGGAAATCCTTTTTGCAGATCAAAACAACTGACGCCATAGGTTCCACTCATATCTTCACGCAACGATTCGCGCAGCTTAATATTCAGAATCATGGTAGTCATGGAGATCAGCAGACGGTCGGCCGAAGAATATTTCTGCTTAGTATTCATGCGGATGGTGACACGACTTTGCGGTTCAATGCCTTTCGTCACAGTCACATCAGTGATGCCTTGGGGAAATGCGGGGTCAACATCATTGAACTTTTCCCTCGTTTTATCCGCAGCCAGATTCCCCAGATAAGTACGCAGGGGTAATAAGATTGAATCAATCGAGAAACTGCCGGTAATAAAAAAGCAAAAATCAGCAGCATTGGCTGTACGGTCGGAATAAATATCGTACATCTCATCAAGGTTCAATGAATTAAGCTGATCTTCAGAAGGAAAAACAATCACCCGCGGATGATTCATACTGATGATTTTATACAAGGTATCATAAAAAAAAGTTTGCGGATTATCCTTCGCATGCTTATACGTATTCTTCTCATTTTCAATGATATATTTCAAGGCATCATTATCCTTGCGCAGCGCAGTAAAAGAGAGATAAACCATCTGCAATAATGTTTCAAAATCTTTTTTAGCGCATGAGCCATCAAACGATTCGGTGACATCCGAAAGGTTAAAAGATAAACTAACTTTCTTACCGGCCAGCCGGCGCTCCAATGCAATAAAATCAAATTCACCTAAACCCGCACGTGAATAATACCGCGGCAAATATTTTGCCTGCAGATACCGTGTATCAGGATATAAAGAATGCCCTCCCCTGCTGACGGCAGAAAATAAAATCTCGTTATTTTTAAAGGAAGTGGGTTTAAGCATGATCTTCACGCCATTTGCAAGTGTAACAGTAGTGATGCCATTTTTCAGATCCTCTTTAGTGGCAGCAACAGCAGCGGGAAGGGGTGTTTCCATAACCAGCGGCTGATCAATCATCCGGTCGGTATAGGGCTCAACAGTGATGTCGCGGTATTCACTCAAAAGGGAAAGAAGCTTTCCGGGTGAAGCAAGTGTTGCGCTGTCTTTTACAGGGCCGGTGACAACCATCGTAATATTATCATCCGATAACCATTGGCGGGCAGTAGCGCTGATCTCATCGGCCGTAATCTCTTTAATAAACTTTCGCGCATACTGATACCGTGTTGCCAAAGAAACAATGGGCTCGCCGGAAATAAAATGATAGACATATTTCCAGCAATAAGTATCAGAACTTGTTTTTCCTTCTTCCTCGGCTTCGTTATAATATTTCTGCAGCAGTTTATTCTTCTCCCGTTCAATTTCGGAAGACAGAAACCCGAATTTTTTTATCCGGTTAATCTCATAGAACACCTCGTTCAGCGCTTTTTCGGTTTGCCCCTGCTTATTGGTAGTGTAAACC
>CAZRNJ010000286.1:0-3189 GCA_964601385.1 uncultured Bacteroidales bacterium
CGGATAAAAATAGATATTTTGTTTCAGGAAATAAATTTTTGTGAAAAAAATAACAATAACCCTGTATAATGCCATCACTTTATATAATTGATAATGAGTTTTTTATATCCTAAATTCTTTTTTGCTAAATAACCATATACCGTCAATATCAAGAATTTAGTAACTTTATCTCAAACTACACATTAGAAAAATGCGAAATTGATAAAGTCTTTGTACTCAATCCCGAAAGATTGGGCTTAATTAATTTTATACGAATAAAAAACTGATGATCCGATTTATCTTTTTTATCGTCATTTTAATAATACCGGGCAGTGTTTATACACAGGTAGATCTGAAAAATTTCAATTATTATAATTCGTACGATGGCTTATCTGATAATCATGTCCGCTGTATAGCACAAGACAGCTCCGGATACTTATGGATAGGGACTTCCAACGGGCTAAACAGGTTTGACGGATATAAATTTGTTAATTATTTCCCCGAAGAAAATAATTCGTCCACAATCACCAGCAGATCGTTAAGTCATCTCTATTGTGACCATACCGGCACGCTCTGGATAGCGACCTACACCGGGCTTAATTATTATGATGCAGTACACGACCGGTTTAATCATTTCTTTATCCCGCTTACAAATACTGCAGGCCGTTCGGTACGGCAGATCACCTGCGACCCTCAGGGTAACCTTCTGCTGGCTACAGCCACCGGGTTGTACCGCGTTGATCCACTGACACGCCGGACTGTTTTTTTTAAAAACCTTGCCGGTTACGACTTAATCTGTTTTACAAAAGATAAGGATACTGTTTATGCAGGCACAAGCAAAAAGGGCTACCTAAAACTTACTTTCACCGGCAATAATGTACATTGCCATTTTTACATGAACGACTATTTAAAAGATAAGGATATATCATCAATGAAGATTGATGAGAATGGTTGTTTATGGATAGGCACACGCGAGGACGGACTCATGGTTTTTGATCATTCGGGACAAAACCTGCTGAAGCATTTTAGTGAAAATCACCCACAACACTTTAAGATAAGTGGAGTATCCGTTAATGCATTTTATCACGACGATCAAAAAAATGTATGGATAGGGAATGACACTAAAGCCATGGATATTTTTTTTCAAAAAACCAACCGCATTGTCAAATTACCCATTCTTGATCATATTTTTGATAAGCCCGAAATATTCAGGGTAAAACAATTTTTTCCGGCACAAGATAACTCACTTTGGATTGGAACTTTAAGGGGACTGTTTCATTATAAAGAAAACACAAGATTTATCCGGCATTTTCCTGTTAATAATCTTTTTCCTGATGATGTTATCAGCACCGATGTCCGTTCATTTTTTGAAGATACAGACGGAACGGTTTGGATTGGGATGGATGATGGTTTTTTGCTCCATACTGATGCTCAATTTACTTCTTTCCGGAAATACCAACTGAATAATACAGCTAGTATTCGCGCCATTTCAGCCAGTGCTAATCATTTACTTCTGGGTTGTTACAGAGGACTGGTAATCGCTGATAAAGTAACACTTAAATCAATAAAAAATATTTATTTCAACACTCAAAACAGCAAAAATAACATTATTAATTCCATTTATCTGATGTCTGATAATACTGCATGTATTTCAACAGGAACGGGTCTCGTTTTACTAAATACAACTGATTATTCATTCGAAAAATTTCAACTCCCTGGTTATGACAGAGATTTTCAGCAATTTATGGCCATTCCTCTTAACGACAGTATAATTGTTTACTTAAAACCAAGCCAGCTTTCATTGTTTAATCGAAACACAAAAACCATCACTCCCCTGCAACTAACGGCCGATACCATCAAAATGAAAGATTTTATTCATCTGTACTATACCGACAGTATGACTTACTATGCAACAACTGACGGAATAATAATGCATAACCTGAAGACCAATAAAACACGATTTAAAAGTTTAAAATATTTAATACAGGTTAGCGATATATCCAATGTTATTGCCGATGATCTGGGATTTCTCTGGATTTCTAATTCGCGAACTGTTTTCCGTTATCATCCTTTAACAGAAGAAATCAATTCGTTTGATTCAAAACTTTTACTGAACAATGTAAACTTTTCAAACCGGGCAGTATATAAATTAAAAAACGGCAACTTGCTGATTGGCGGAAAACGGGGATTCAATCTGATTGAGCCATCTAATGTTAAACTGGATACAACAAAATATCCAATGATTATTTCGAAGATAAAAATCAACAGTGAACGGCTGAATATCCATTATGGCTATAAACAAAAAACAGAGCTCAACCTGAAGCATTTTCAGTCAAATATTATGATAGAATTTACACTGTTGAATTTTATTTCACCCGAAGCCACAAAGTATTCTTTTTTTATGGATGGCTATGATGCCGGATGGAATGAGACAGGAAACAGCCGGATAGCCATATTCAGCAAACTACCTCCCGGAAAATATACCTTTTACGCTCAGGCGCAAGATATTTTTAACCGTTCTTTTTATACCCCGCCTTTGTTTATCACTATTTCTCCACCCTTCTGGGAAACAACCTGGTTTATACTTTTAATCATTTCTATTATCGCCGGCACAATTATACTTGTATTCCTGTTACGCGAAAAAAGACATAAAGAACAAAAAGAAGAACTGGAGCGGCTGGTGAATGAACGGACCATTGAGATACTCGAGAAAAACGAGGAACTCCGGTCGCAGAACGATCAGATCGAAATACAGAAGAATGAACTGCAACGGTTAAATGCTACCAAAGACAGATTATTCACCATAATCGCGCATGACCTGAAAAACCCCTTTTCGGCGATCTCCGGATTTTCCTCCCTGCTGATCAATAATTTTGACGAATACTCCGAGGAACAAAAACTTGAACTGATACGGCTGATCCAGTCCAGCTCAAGCAATGCATTTGAATTGTTGCAGAACCTTTTAACCTGGTCGAGAGCTAACCTGAATGTCATCAGATATAAACCGGAAAAAATACAGATTAACGAGATGGTAAAAGAGATCTGCCGATTTATGGAAATTCTTGCACGGAATAAAAACATCCGGTTGCTGCTGAACGAACAACAATCCATTAACGCTTTTGCCGATAAAGAAATGTTGAATACCGTTATCCGTAATCTGATTGCCAATGCCATTAAATTTACGGCACAGGGAGGAACCGTAACTGTATC
>CAZRNJ010000287.1:0-3182 GCA_964601385.1 uncultured Bacteroidales bacterium
TGTTAAAAGGTTCCCTAAAAAAATGAATTATACGGATGGTATTTGGACTAAATTACAATTCCAAATGGTATTACTTTTTTTAGAAGTCTCATGGCTGATAATTCCATTCTCTGTTGTTTCTTCTCTCTTCTTATAAAGTCAATTGATACATTAATAAAAATATGCCTCATCCATCCTTCAAAAGAACCTTGCCCTTTAAACTTAGAAATATTGTTAAAAATCCTAAGAAACCCCTCTTGTATAATATCATCTAAGTCGTAATTATTTGACAGATAACTTCGACAGACAAATCTCATTTTAGGCCCATAGTCATCATACAATAGCTTAAATGTTTGCACATTAAGCTCTTTTAAACGTTTTATGACTAAATCATCGATTATCACTGTCGTTCCATGTTAAAGACGAAATAGAAATAAATAGTTCTATAAAATCATTGAATTTTTAATGTTTACTATTCCGAATACTTCTAACAAAACCTGCTGAAATCTGGTTTTAGCATACATCGAAGCATAATATTTTTTTGCAGCAATGGACATTTTGGTATAACGATGATGCAATTCATTCATTTTTTTACAATCAACCTGATCGTAAAACACACCGCATCCGGCATTAATCTTTTCAGCGGTAAGCGGTCGGTGATTACCGATTAAAGGTATTCCGGCAGCCAGATAATCAATTTCCTTATTCAGTTCCTGCATGGCTGAACTCTCATTATCATCCGTTACCATACTTAAACCCAGCAACCGGTATTCAGTTGCAAGAT
Organism: uncultured Bacteroidales bacterium; assembly: GCA_964601385.1. Taxonomy (GTDB): domain Bacteria; phylum Bacteroidota; class Bacteroidia; order Bacteroidales; family JBBRXJ01; genus CAZRNJ01. Next base: position 764 of record CAZRNJ010000287.1, read on the forward strand.
CAATGATTCTTTTTTTCAATGAACCTATATCCATTTTCCCATAATGCAGGTGATCTGCCTTTTTTAACCGTGCCTGCAACGATACATTATCAATGTCTCCGATTAAAATAAGCTTATGACCGGTAGCGCGGGCAAAGGCAAGCATCAACCTTGCGCCTTTTTCATAGGCAACACGTCCAATAAAAAGTAAAGCAAATGGACGCTGCTGTTCGGCAGAAAAAGAGATATCTTCAAATGGTGATGCATAATAATTAATGAAAACATTTACTCCGGTAGCTGCAAATGAATCTTTCAGCGATCTGGAATTAACAATTACATCGGACACATACTTTCTAATCATTTGCTTTTCGATTGACTCGAACAGCGGGACAAGGAATGGCTTCAGCAATAGGAAAGGGAAAAACCGTTTTTGCAACTCATAAAAACTGTATTTTACATTATGGTCAATGGTCTCATAAACGACTTTTATATTTTTCTGCTTTGCAAAAGCGCACAAAGGAAGCAATGCCAGATCGTAAATAATTACTATATCGAATGGAGCTAACCGTTTTTTATATTGACTGATTAACTTCCAGTTAAAAAAAGTAAACGTTAAAAAATAACGCAACCCTCGCAATTTTTTCTTTTCGGAATGAATAATCTCGACATCATAACCGGCATTTTTAAGAATATCCGCTTCCATAAATATTCGTGGATGAGGCGGCTGCATATGGTATTGGGTAAAGATGCCAATTTTCTTTTTCATGCCTTGGCTGAAGTTATCACCATTAAAAAATTGGGAGCAAAGAATTTTCGAAACGAATATATAATTTGGAAAAACGGATATAAAAAATAGTATCGCAGTTTATGTGGTTTTGAATATTCGTGCAGCCAGCAGAAGTATTGAATTTTAAAATCAAGACGTGATAAAAGTTCGTCCATGGTGAGTGGATCAAGCCACTGGGTGTGTTCAGGATTAACCCCGGGATTACCGTACAATAAAACAGACATTACACGCCGGATGCTGAATGGATTGGGGGTTGTGACCACTATTTGTCCGCCGGGCTTTAAAAACTGACGATAGAATAACAGGAACTCTGCTGTGTTAGATACATGCTCAATAACATCCGCCATAACAATAACATCAACGGTTTTACCTGAATTTTTTAATTCTTCGGGCGACAGCAATGTGTAACCCTTAGATGCAAGAATGGCTTTATGTTCCGTAACAATATCAACGCCGGTAAGCTCGGACGCTGTTTGTTTGATATGATGATGCAACCAACCGGGATTATCATAAAACTTATCTTGCCCCACACAACCAATATCAAGCACTGTTTTACCATTACACCGACCTCTGATGGCTTGTATTTTATGGCGTACCGGTGATTTAAGATAGTATTTAATTTCTGATTTCATCAACGGCTAAATTCGTATCCACGATTCAGGAACAATGTCATTCATATTATAATTCTTCTGATTAATCCATCGCGAGGGAGCAATCACTTTCTTGTCAGCATTATTATTGAGCCATGCAGCCCACCAGCTGAATGAGCTGTTAGCAATAATATTATGCTTGCACGAACACATTAAACGCATATCTTCAATGGCATTATCCGTATTACAGTCGACAAAGGTAACCGGAAATTTTATCTCAAGATTCTCTTTAACCCATAATAAATCATCCGAAAAAACAAAAAAGTGGGGTTTGCCTGTAAATTCGTACATCATTTGTATTGCTTTATTGTAGTATCCGGCATTGCAGATATTGAAAAGTTTTTTTGTTTCCGGGTCATTAACATAATCTCCTCTTCGTACATGCAGTGATACCGACTGAGTGGCTTGCACAGCCAAAAGATATTCTTTATTCCTGCCAGAAACTTCATTCTTTAAAACAAAATCTTTGCGAATTATTCCCTCAATATCACAAAAAAATTTCTCCGATTGAAAATAACCCATGAGATACAGATTATCGGGCGCAGACAATACTTCGTTATCAAAATGGAAATAACGCTGTACAAGCAATTTTCCGTTAATCAATGGCGGGACATGCCCTGAGTTTGAATAAGTAAAATAGTTGTTTCGGTGTTTTTTCTCCAACAGATTATTGAATTTGTAGGAAATACGGGTACCTAAAACCCGACGGATCATCATTCGGTTCAGTCCCTCGGCAGGATAGAGCTTAAAAACATCGGAGGGAGAAGCAAATTTTTCCCTGATATTAAAATGCTTCAACTGATACGAACGAAGCTTATTCTGTCCAAAGGAGTCAATATCAAGCAATAATTCAGTATTATGTATATGTGCCAGCCGTCGTGCTGCGGCATATTGAAAAAGCTGGTTGCCCAATCCGCTGGTAAGTTTGATGATGATCATATTATCCCTTTTTCCTGAGTTCAAAAATTCCACAACCATAAGTACAACCGGCATTAGCGGCTAT
>CAZRNJ010000288.1:0-3165 GCA_964601385.1 uncultured Bacteroidales bacterium
CCGTATGGTTTTGGCTGATAAGATACCAAAGTTCGACAGGAAGATTTTACATGCATACTTGTTAAATGTCAGAGCAGAAGAGAAAACACCGGACGAGGTATAGGGAATGTTCAGCAGGTCGAAGTATGCTTGCAGAGTTCCGTCTTCGCCGGGTGTGCCGTGAATGGCCAACAGAGCGCAGTCGAAATGTATCTTTTTCTTTTTCACCATAATCGTAAAATCCTCACGGTTTACTGCGAGGTTTTTAAAGCCCTTGCCATTGGCTGTCCATTCATCCTTGCTGATGGTAACAGTGGTCAGATTATATTCAGGAGTATCCATCATTTTTGCCAGATTTGCAGCACTCTGCATCGAAACTCCGGCCTCGGAGGAGTAACCACCCGCGATTATGGCTATGTTAAGCTTTTTCATGGTTTATACCTGCGCAAAAATAAGATTTTTAATCATTTTTTATAAAATTTGTAAATAAAAAAATGATTGAGGTTATAATTTGTAATGTTTTTTGTGCATGCAGGCAACCTTTTGCAGGAGGTTACGGAGTGAATTTTGCCTTATAATTGAGCAATCGGAATTTAGTTTAAACTTTAGATTAATTAGGAAAAGGCAAAGCCGAACTATCTGATTTAGTTGGGTTGGGTAAATGTATTTAAATCCGGCTTTAATGTTTAAGGATTTTGATGCTTAGTCCTTTCTGAGCCGACCATCCTGATTTATCGGTTAAGCTGATAAAAAAATGATAATCGCCTGCATCAATTTCTCCATTCGTGTTTTGTGATGGAATATCCAGTTCTAGAATGGCTACATATTCTTTTAGTCCTGCCGGGATTTTATAATCCTGTATGAACACGAATGGATTGACAGGCGTTTTAATTGGGTCTGATTGACATTCTGTAACCTCCGTACTGTGTGAATGATGATCGAAATTGTTGTGAATATCAATACTGAATGACCCTAATTCAACATTATCAGTGAATAATATTTTAAAAATGTATTTGTCACCCAAATACAATTTGTCGCAATTGAGAGGGAAGGCCCCTTCAATACTTTGGTTAATGACGGGTTTCTGAGTGTCTTTTTCTTCTTTTTCCTTTTTGCATGCGCCCAAAAGTGCAATGAGAAAAAAAATATTTACAATCACAAGTATAAACCTCAATGTTCCGGGAATCCGGCTGAAACATATTCCCTTGCCTTCGATGGGATTGTTAAACATGCAAATGTGACGATCTTTTTCAAATGGTTTCATACGATATAAATTTAAAAAGCGGCAGGTTCCCCCCGCCGCTTAATTTTATACATCAGTTAATTACAATAATGTAATGCGTTGAATACGTCCAGTTTCCTTCTGCATCCTTACATTTTACAAGAATATAATAAGTGCCCGGTGTCCATGTAATTAGATCCGGAGTGATGTCATTATCCGTTGATGCACCCACAATTATTTCTTTCGAAAAGGCGTAGGATGTTGAGGCGGGAAAGTCGTGATTATGTAACAGCGTTATAGTGTTGTCCGCAGTTACATCTGCATCCGACAGTGACTGGTCAGTGCGTACCAATGCTATATTTATATCACCCAGTGAACGGTCGTCAGTGATTGTGCCGGAAATTTTTATCGTGTCGCCGGTACTGAATGCCTGTGAGTCTAAAGGATGCGATGCAACAGTAATTTGTGGTGAAACAGCATCTGTTGGTTGCCGGATATCCAATTCAGATTCTGCTGTTGTTGTGTTGCCAATCATGTCTGTTACGATCAGATGAAAATGATGCTCGCCTGCTGTCGCGGTTGATGGAATATCTATATGCTTGTGAAACGTGGCATTTTTCATCCCGGAAAATTCTGTATACGTTTGCTCAAATGTCCATGTTGCGCCGGCTCCTTCGGGATGTATTTCAATCTTTACGGTGTTAATTACCCCTTCGGCAACGATATCGGCTTCAATATGAAGGTCTGAACCGATATATCCTGTCTTCGTATTATTCAGCCCCAGCTCGGTAAGGGTTACAACCGGTTTGGGTGTGGAGGCCGGATCAGGTTTATCCTCCTCTTTTTTACAGGAGTTAAAGCTAATGAGCGTTGTAGCCACAAGGATTGCTGTGAAATTTGTTTTGGTTTTCATTTGTTCTAATTTTATTGTTAAACATATTTATTTTATTTGCATGGATAGGGGAATCGAAATATTGATAACCAGATTTCTGCCCGGCTCCGGAACATTAATCAACCGGTAATAACTAACATGATTGTAATATTTATTATTAAGAAGGTTTTGTATCTGCAATGAAATATTCATTTTCTGATTTTTCATTTTTATCTCGCTGCCAAATCCGATATTCACAACCTGAAATCCCTTGGTTATCTCTTCGGGAGGAACAATATTTTTTTGAGCTGTAGTTAGTTTATAATCCGTGAAGAAATATGGTGTTATGCGAAATTTTGCTTTCTGTTTCTGATATCGGATATTGAAAATTAGTGATGCCGGAGGCGCAAAGGGCAGGGTAAATCCTTTTTTTTCTCCGGTAAGCTGTTCGGAATAAACATATTCTCCAATGATCCCCGATTGCAATGTATTTGTTAACTGGTATTGTGCATGGATTTCGCCTCCGTACCGGAAAACTGCGCTTTGTGTATAGAAATAAACCTGATTGCCATTCCCGTAATGCCAGTCATGTTGCGGACTTGGATTCAGGTAAAGATAGTTAGCGAAATAATTAAGGAATGGATTTATACCGATCGTGAATTGTTCTGCGTTATATTCTATGCCTGCGTCGAGCTGATATGACGATTCAGGAGCCAAATCAGCATTTCCAATCTCATAACTGAAGTGATGATAATTAATTCCGTTTGCCGCTAGTTCTTTCGCGATAGGCATGCGAAAACTCTTCCCGATATTTATTTTCAGGGACCATTTTTTCGGGTTAAAATTATAACCGAATGACCATGAAAAATTTGAAAAATCCCGGTTTATTGACTTGGCTCTGTTTAAATATTGAGATGTCGTGTCATTCGTTAAAAAAACCGGCGATGCAAACCAGTCAAAGTATTCTTTTGTGCGTAGGTTCCCATAATCATACCGGATTCCCGAATGAATTATACTTCTGGCTGATATGGAGTATTTGGTGTAAGCATAACCGGCTGAACTGTATTGCGTGAATTCCGGAATAATAAATGTG
>CAZRNJ010000289.1:0-3159 GCA_964601385.1 uncultured Bacteroidales bacterium
GGCCATATTTAACTCGTTGGCGATTTGAACAGCATTGCCGGGATGAATGAAGTTTGAAAATTTCTTGCAGAAATCATTATATTCCGTTTGGGTAAGATAAACAATGTCGTTGCTTTTTATGTTTAGGATTAAACATTCGCGGATCATGCGTAGTCCATGATAAAAAAATCTTTTTTGTTTTTCACGGCCTTGCTTTGCCATTTCTTCAATCCACCTGACCAGTTCGGGCAACCGTTCATTGGTGACCGATTTGTAGCTTAACTGCATGTATAACTGAAATTGTTCGAAATTAAATCTGTTTTCTTCGCTCATTTTTATGATCGCTACGGCGTTGTTGAAGTTGCCGTCGGATACATGCGCTGCATTTTCGAGGAGGGCAGCATCGGCAGTAAACCGGCTTTTTAGCGCTGCGGCCATGTCGGCAGTGCTTATTTTTTGCAGCCGGACAATTTGAGTGCGTGAAAGGAGTGTGGGAATAATTGCCTCAGTATTATTCGATGCGAGAAGGAATATTGTTTTTTCAGGCGGCTCTTCGATAATTTTAAGCAGCCTGTTGGCCGAGTGATGATTCATGTTTTCGGGCAGCCAGATAATCATTACCTTATACTCCGATTCAAATGTTTTGAGGTTTACCTTTTTAATAATGACATCGCTTTCATGCTTGTTTATGATGCCTTGTTTGTTTTCGATTTCTATTTTTTCGTACCATTCAATTTCGGACAGGTAAGGATTTTCTGTCAATGCCAGGCGCCACTGATTGATAAAATCATCGCTTACCGGCTCTTTGGGCCCGGCAACGGGAAATACAAAATGCAAATCGGGATGAATCAGTTTCTGAACCTTGTTGCACGAGGGACAAAGGCCGCATGAGTCCTTATCTGTACGGTTTGTACATAGCAGGTATTGCGCATAAGCCAAAGCAAGTGCAAGATTCCCCGAACCTTCAGGCCCGAAAAATAATTGCGCATGACTAATGTGGTTTTCGGCTACAGTGCGTAAAAGAATTTCTTTAGCTTTTTTCTGTCCTATAACTTCGCGAAAGAGCATAAATTTTTGAATAAAAGATAAAAATAATAAGGATTTGATTAAAAGCCGGAAATTTTAAGATTAGTACTGATGATCTCGGTTAGAACTGATGATGAAGGCCGCGGTGCGGGCATCCTGATGATCATACCATCCCTGTCAATTAAAACAAAAAGAGGAATGGAATAGATAAAGTAATCGCGTGCAACCCGTGCATAGAAACCATCGCCTGAATATAATTGTATGCCTTTAAGACCCGTTTTCCGGTAGGTGCTGATCCATTTTTGATGTGTTTCATCAAGTGAAATACTGACTACAACCAGTCCGGAATCACGGTATTTATCTCTGATTTTATCGAGATGCGGCATTTCGTTTCTGCAAGGGGCGCACCAGGTTGCCCAAAAATCCAGATAGACCATCTTGCCTCTGAAATCAGATAATCTGACGATTTTGCCGGTTGAATCGTAACATTCAAAATCCGGCGCCGGTCGCCCCGGAACCAACCGGCTTTTTCGTTCGATTATTTTATTGATTTCTTGCTTGTATAATGTATCCGAACATTCGTTGTTGAAGTGAATGTACATGCTTTCGATCTGTGGCAGGGGAGTGGTGTAAACAACGTTTTTCATGGTTTGAAAAAATAAATAGTTGCGTACTCCTTCGTCAAAAAAGAAATCGGCAATTATACGAAGCCGGATCTGATCCATGCTTAATCCTTCAAGGGACATTAAACGATCTTTGTGATAATTAACCAGATGATCAAGCATCATATTGGCAAACTGTTTACATTCGGGTATAACCAGCATTGAGGAAACAACCTGTGGCAATGTGTCAACAAACCGGTAAAATCCTGAATCATTGAATTCTTTTCCGGTCAACCGGGGAAAGTATGATGCATAATAGAATTTTTGTGATGCAACAGAATATTTTATGCGTTGTATTTCGAGAAAGATAAATTCTTTATTATGAATTTTTTTTTCAGTACAATAACGGATAAAATATTTCTCCAGGCCAAGCGACACACTATCAAGTTTACGGAGAAACAGATGGCTTTCCAGTTTAAAAATCCATTGCAGATTACTGATAATTGAGTTATTTTTCTTTATAAGGTCAACAATGGCTGTATTGTATAAGCTACCGCGCCCGCTGTATTGCCATGATCCAAGGGGATTACGGCGATCAACCGAAAAAAACAAGCTGTCGCCCGGGGTCAGATAAACAGGAAAAATAATATTATCGTCAACAATTTCGCAATGAACAGCGTAGGGAAGATCAATGGCGAAGACGAATTCATTGTTTGTAATTATTGCGGTATCACTTTTTTTTCCGTAATTAAGCACGATCCGTTTGGACGCCGGATTAAGTATTTTGCCATAAATGCGGACATTGACGTTTCCGGCCATGCAAAAAATGCCGGATAATGAAAATAAAATGATGAGAATGATTTTTTTCACGTATTGAAAAAATTTGATTTAATTAATAGTTTCAGCCATTTCAATATGTTCATCGCTGATGGGTTCTTCCCCTTTGAAACACATGAATAACCGGGCTACGGTTGCAACATCACGCTGGCAGTATTCAATAATACGTGATAATTCATGCGATTTCCAGTACACCTCTCCAACCATACTTCCATCAATATCAGATTTGGGATCAGGCAACCCGAATATCTGCGCCAGCAGGTCGAGTGAGGTGTAGTGTTTATGGTCGCCAAATTTCCATAATTCAAGTGTGTCCAAATAGGGAACTTCCCATGGTTTCCGTCCGGCCGTATTAAAAACAGGGGGAAGTGCCAGATGATTAATTAGCAGGCGCCTTGCGATATAAGGAAAATCAAACTCTTTGCCGTTGTGTGCGCAGAGAAATCCTTGTCCGCGGGATAAAAATTTATTGAGCATCTGGCAAAAATTCTGAAGTAATGCCGGCTCATCATCATCATAAAATGATTTAATGCGAAACCACCGTTTATTTTCTTTATGGAAAATCATTCCTGCCGAAATACAGACAATACGGCCAAATTCGGCATAAATACCGGCACGTTTATATAATGTCTCCGGAGTGTCTTCTTTCTCTTTTGCCAGATACGACGCTTTTTTGTCCCATTGCTTTTTTATTCCATCGGTTAGCATACTGTAT
>CAZRNJ010000290.1:0-3151 GCA_964601385.1 uncultured Bacteroidales bacterium
TTCTAAGGCGGGGTTACCGCGTTAATGTAATAGAAATGTTAGTTTTATAGTATCTTAGGAATTTCTATTGCAAAATCGCGGATAAAATATATTTGGTACGTTTTTAAACCCGTTATAAATCCCAGTTAAATATCTTCTGCGGGTATTTCCTGTTTCAGTTTCCGGTATTCTTTGATATCAAAACTGATCAACGGTCTCTGAGCAGGACGCTCTTTCTGTAAATCGCTGAAAGCAACAGGATGCGCACCTGTACCTTTTTCAAAAACTTTAATTTTTCCGTATTCTCCATCATATCCCTCACTGATGATAACATTCCTGTTTCGCATCCGCATGATGGCTTCGGTAATTATCGGATCACACAAACCCGCGATCTGTTCGTGCGACATGTGCAGCAACAGGTTAAATTCAGTGCCTGCCTGATTGATCAGTTGCTGATATTTTTTGATTACCGGTTTTGTTGTTTCGCCTTTATCAAGAATTTCGGCTAACAATTCTTTAAGTGGTATCAGTGAATAAGCAGGGCTCCGGTTCGGACGGGCAAAGAAATCATTGCGGTCAGCTAACTGGGCCACCCTGCTCATAACGCCTATAGTCACCCGGGTTTCGCATACCGGACAGATTCCTTTATGCCGTAGGGTTTCGAGCGGATTCCAGCATATTGAGCATTTCCGGTGCCCGTCATAATGGTATTTGCCTTCCTGGGGAAAAAAACTAATGGTTCCGCCAAATTTCCCGTTTCCTTTGAGCGCGGCAATAATGAACTCGTATGTTGGGTCGCATTGAAAAATATTTGCGTTCCGACCAAGTTTTTCCGGCGAATGGGCATCAGAATTGGACAATAGCGTAAATCTGTCGAGCTGTGAGATAAGCCAATTCATTGGAGGGTCGGATGATAAACCCATCTCTACGGCATATATCTTGTTGGTTAAATCGCCATAGCAATCGCTAATGCGGTCAAATCCCGACTTATCGCCAAGTACCGAAAACCATGGAGTCCAGATATGAGCCGGAATAAGCATGATATTTTCGGAGATGTTTAGTAACATATCAAGTAAATCGCGCGAATCAAGCCCAATAATCGGACGGCCGTCAGAAGTGATATTAAACCGGTGGATGGTTAACTGCTGCTGCAATTTCTCTGCCTCTTCGAATCCCGGAATAAGCAACAAATTATGAACTTTACGTACTTTACTATTACGTTTATAAATATTACTGATCTCAGCCGTGAGAATAAACTGTGGTACTTCTCCTGATATATTAAATCCAAAATCGGATGGAGAGATGGATTGATCTTTTTTTAGTGTTAGCAAACCATTGTTTCCGGGAATTAGGCATTGCTTTAATTCATTTAGCCAGCCCGGATGTGTAGCATCGCCTGTACCTATTACTCCGATACCTTTAATACGAGCCCACAGATCAAGAAAGGGTGGAGTTAATTCTTTGCTTGTGGCCAATGAAAAATGAGAATGAATATGAAAATCGGCTATAAAACTCATAAAGTAGTGAATATATACTTAATATAAATGTATTTAAATTATTGGTTTAAAACACGTTAAACACTACGAATAATTATTTTTTTTATATTTTTATCTATACTTCGCAAATTACTTAAAATATTTAGAGTATCGAATTACTTGAAATAACTTAAAAATTTAATTATAAGTAATATATATTAATATATTTTTTAGTATTTTATTTAGTATTCTAAACATCAACTTATTGTCCTTTCGAAAGACGAATATATTATATACCCCTGTTTAAACAATTATAATCTGAATAATATATTACACAGATTATGAACGCATAAAAAAGTAGAATTACAGGATTGATCTTCAAGGAATGTGTTTGGCAGAAATTTTAAAATGTAAATTAATTGATAATCAATATAATTTTTGGAAAGGTTTGATAAAAAAGATTTGTGATATAAATCTTAAAAAAGATATACATAGTCCTTGTTTTTTATAAAAATCTTAAAATAAGCATTTTATGATATAAATATGATTTGACATGGATTTGATCTAAAAAGGTTTAGTAAAAAACAACCTGTTTTATTAACGATTAGTTAATTTAGAGGTATCGTTAAATTAAATATTTGATGAAGCCATTTGTAATTGCCCAGATAACCGATCTGCATTTAGTCAGTGAAGATGAAAATGCATACGGTGTTAATGTCAGAGAAAATTTTTTATCTATACTGCAATCCATTATAACCTGTCCGGATCGGGTAAATCATATTGTAATAACAGGAGATATTTGCTTTAGTGAGCCGGATGAAGAAATTTATGAATGGGTAAAAGAAAGGCTGGAAGATACGGGAATACCTTATTCGTTGGTTGCTGGTAATCATGATGATATAGAGATTATGAAACAGGTATTCAGCTTACCGGATGATTACCTGAAAGATGATGAGATGTATTATTGCAAAGATCTGGGATCGGTGCATGGATTTTTTCTGGATACCAGTAAGAAATACCTTTCAGAAGAACAGATTAACTGGTTACGGGAGAAACTACAGAATACATCAAAGGATTATTTGATTTTTATGCATCATCCACCGGTTAAGGCGGGTATCCGGTTTATGGATACCTTTCATTCCTTAGAAAACGGAGATAGTTTCGCTGAGCTTTTTGCTGAAACGGATAGGCATGTGAATGTTTTCTGTGGTCATTATCATGTTGATAAAGAAGTGAACGAAAAAAACATTTCAGTTTTTATAACCCCATCTGCTATTTACCAGTTTGATCATGTCGCTGAAGAATTTCTGATTAACAGCTATGAGTTTGGCTGGCGCAAGATATCGTGGCACCGGGAACAAGGGCTGGAAACAGTTGTCAGCTATCTGAGGAATTAAAAAAGATTAACTACTCCCCCTTGTAAAACAGCTAAAACAAGGTTTGGCTAAATAATTGTTGAAATTAATGTAAAACAAATAGATTATTCTTTTGCCTTCGCTTTAGGTTTAGCAACTTTTTTTACAGCCGGCTTTTTTGCAACTGCAGCCGGTTTTGGATTAGCTGTTGCGATAATTTTTTTATTTTTTTTCTTAGGCCGTCTTTTACCATGTGTTCCACGATAAATCTTGCCTCTTTTGGTTTTCATGTCGCCCTTTCCCATAACTTTTTTTTTGCAAATATAATTGTTTGTTTTAATA
>CAZRNJ010000291.1:0-3134 GCA_964601385.1 uncultured Bacteroidales bacterium
GTCTTAATGCAGTACCCGGGCCATAGATATGCCAGTTTGAACCATTGATGCCCGAACCGTAATCATCTATTATACTGTCTGTAAAATCCTCATCAATCAGTTTCTGGCTATAACCGGTTGTTGTGAATATCAGTAGCACACCGATAAATGAGATATGGTTTATTGTTCTCATGGGAATAGAATTAATTATCAAATTTATGTATTTTTTTTAAACCTCATCCTGCTATCAGTCACAATTTTTCCGGTGTATGTGGATGGATACATATATTTTGCAATGGTTATGTTCATCCATACATTGTTGCAGAAGAGCGATTAAACCATTATTTTTGATCTATGGCGCGAATAAGTAAAACGGTTTTTCCGCTACAGCCCGTAGCTTTTCAGGTTATGATCAAACCGGTTGGCCCGCTGTGTAACCTGAATTGTTCTTACTGCTATTATCTTGAGAAGCAGCGGTTATATCCGGATACCAGACAATTTTTGCTTGATGGGGAGATACTGGAGCGTTTTATCCGGCAGAATATTGAGGGGAATCAAGTGCCCGTTGTTCAGTTTGTGTGGCAGGGTGGTGAACCGGCGCTTGCCGGCATTGATTATTATCGAAGGGCGTTGAAGATACAGGAAAAATACGCGGGTAATAAGCAGATCGAAAATGTTTTTCAAACCAATGGTACTCTGCTGAATGATGAGTGGTGCAGGTTTTTTTATCAAAACCGGTTTCTGGTTGGCGTCTCGCTCGACGGACCAAAGGAAATGCATGACCGCTACCGTGTGAACAAAGGCGGCGCTCCAACATGGGAGAAAGTGATGGCGGCTATTGCTTTGTTGCGCAAGCATCACGTCGAGTTTAATACACTCACTGTTCTGAATGATTTTAATGCCCGTTTTCCACTGGAGGTTTACCATTTCCTGAAAGAATCCGGTAGCGGGTTTATTCAGTTTTTGCCGGTTGCCGAGCGTCTGGCAGTGGGCGGTTCTCCATTGATGATCACTGATCCGCTGTATACCGGCGAAACGGTTATGGCGCCCTGGTCGCTTGATGCTGAGCTGTATGGCGACTTTCTGGTGGCTGTGTTTGATGAGTGGGTACGGAATGATGTCGGGAAAGTTTTTGTCCAGCAATTTGATGTCACGCTGGCGAACTGGGCAGGGGAGATGCCCGGACTGTGCGTGTTCAGCGCTATGTGCGGCGACGCGCCGGCTATCGAACATAACGGCGATGTGTATAGTTGTGATCATTTTGTTTTTCCGCAGTTTAAACTGGGAAATATCCTGGAGAAAAATCTTGCTGTTTTAATCAAATCGGAACAGCAACTCCGCTTTGGTGCTGATAAGAAAAACCTGCTTGTTGCCGGATGTATTGACTGCGATTACCGTTTCGCCTGTCATGGCGGATGTCCTAAAAACAGGTATCTCAACACAAATACCGGACAGATTGATGTAAACTATTTCTGCAGCGGATATAAAAAGTTTTTCAGCCATGTGCATCCTTTTATGCAGTTTATGAGCGATGAACTGAAAAATAAACGACCGCCGGCCAATGTAATGGAATGGGTTCGTAAAAATGATTTCCGCAATGCAATACGCGGAACGGCAAAGCACTATTCCCCTAAATCCGGCACTTCTTCCTCCGGTTCGTTACCGGGCAGGAATGATCCATGTTTTTGCGGCAGTGGAATGAAGTTTAAAAATTGTTGCATGAGCAAGCTTAGTCGAAACAGAGGTTAGCATGCCTCAACACTCTGGCGCAGGTATTTGGTCAGGTCATCATTTCTATCCGTGGGCGCTTCTGTTTTTTATTCGTAAGAATCAAATTTCAGAAACGTAGTAAACTGATCACGATACGATGTTTACATTAATCCCGAATTTTTCAGTTGAAAAAACTCAACTGAAAAACGCTCTTGAAAATCTAATCGTTAGCTAATTGCTAACAATAAGATTTTCTAAGGCGGGGTTACCGCGTTAATGTAATAGAAATGTTAGTTTTATAGTATCTAAGGAATTTCTATTGCAAAATCGCGGTTAATAAAATTTCATTATTGATAGCTAATCAGTTCTGTTGCGATGTAGTTCATTCATCATACAGGAATTATTTTTGGCTTGACAGTGATACTGCTTTTATGCGTTAGTTAACTACAATAGGTTAATATTTAGATGGTTAAGCCACTAAACCATGAGTGGTGTATAATATTTTAAATAAATACATAGATTGTTCGGTTAAAATACAATTACTTTGCGGTTTTGAAAAAATGCAATGCAGAATATTCGTAATATAGCCATAATAGCGCATGTTGATCACGGTAAAACCACGTTGGTAGATAAGATTTTGGTTTATTGCAAGCTGTTCAAAGACCACGAGACACCCGGTGAGCTTATTCTCGACAGCAATGATCTGGAGCGGGAGCGCGGCATTACCATCCTGGCAAAAAATGTTTCGGTAACTTATAAAAATACTAAGATAAATATTATTGATACGCCTGGTCATGCCGATTTTGGCGGCGAAGTGGAACGGGTCCTGAATATGGCCGATGGCGCTTTGCTGCTGGTTGATGCTTTTGAAGGCCCCATGCCCCAAACACGCTTTGTATTGCAAAAAGCAATCTCTTTGGGGCTTAAACCTATTCTTGTTATTAATAAGATTGATAAACCTAACTGCCGTCCGGACGTGGTGCATGAGCAGGTGTTCGATCTGATGTTTAACCTTAATGCCAGCGAGAGTCAGCTTGATTTTCCTACTATTTATGGATCGGCTAAGCAGGGCTGGATGTCGGATGATGCCGCTGTGCGCACTGCCGATGTTTCGCCGTTGCTCGACTGTATCCTTAAGCATATTCCTGCTCCGCGTATCCGCTCCGGTACAACACAGATGCAGATTACCTCGCTCGAATACTCCAATTACGTTGGGCGCATAGCTATCGGGCGGATACACCGTGGCGACCTCCGCGAAGGACAGCAGGTATCGGTGGTGCGAAGGGATAACTCGGTGCTGCGGTCTAAGATCAAAGACCTGATGGTGTTTGAAGGATTATCAAAAAAGAAAACTGATATTGTTCATTGCGGCGATATATGCGCTATCGTCGGTCTTGAGCAGTTTGATATTGGCGATACGATAGCCGATTACGATCATCCCGAAC
>CAZRNJ010000292.1:0-3130 GCA_964601385.1 uncultured Bacteroidales bacterium
CACCTGAATACTCGTACATCATAATATATCCATAAATACCCCATGCCTGTCCGCGCGACCAGCAGGATGAATCGAAATAACCCTGCCTGGTACCTTTCCAGGTAACCAATCCGGTGAGACGATCGAAGTCAACAACATGATATGTGCTGCTATCAGGACGGATATGACATCCGGCAGTGCGCAAAGCATGTTTCCGGGGGATATAATTAAAAATTGTATCGCCTGTAAAAGCAAACGCCTTCCAGAACAATTCAAGATTCATAAGGTTATCCATAATTACCGGATACGGTTTAAACCAGTCCCATGATTTAGTGCATTGAACAGTATCGTTATATCTGCGCCGGAATGTATATCCGGCCTGCACAATAACGGGCTTATAAAGCGGATTGCGCGTAAGCCGCCATCCATTGCCAAAACTAGAATTGATGATAAAGCCGATATCATGATCGCCGCTGTGATACTGCTGTGACGATAGGGATGCAGTCCACCGTCGCGCATTCTTCCGCCATTCACGGTCACCCGAATATTCATACAGGAGCCACAATACGCCCGGAAAAAAACCAGATGTCCAATCGCTTGCAGAAACGGTCTTAACGGTTCCATCAGTATTATTTGTGCGGGGAAATTTAGTTGAATCGGTGGTTGTTTGAATAGCATGCGAATATTGTATCAATGCAAAGTCGAGGGCATTGATTACTGAATCGCGGATACGCAGGGAATCCTGAGAAGCACTGGTAACTTCAGTACTCAAAAAGAAAAGAAGCGTTACCCCGGTTCCAATTTTATTCATCACTTAATGTTGCTTAAAACCAGAACCTGAAAAGGTGGCATGCGAATAACTCCTGAATCAACTTTCTTTCCGCTTAAAATGTCAACACCGCTAATCAGAGACGTATTAATAGAGATTTCCCTGTTCTGAACATTCACCAAAACAAAGCCATTTGTGCGTGGCACAATAACTGCTCCCGGGTCGCCCTGAGCTAAAGGCACACAACCCGCAAGCGCAGCATACCGGGCAACAATAGCGCTGTATGCACTTTTACCGGGATCGGTACCAAGAACAACAATATGCCCCTGCCCATAACGGGATGCCATAATTGCAGGAAGCCCATTCAACATACCATTTGTATAGGAGGCCATGACAATCCCATTTGGCGACATCAACGCTTCGGCCCACAGCGAACATTCAGTTGGAGCAAGAGCAAGCACAGAATCAAAACGGAGCATCAGCGGTATTTCTTTTTCACGACGTATTGTTCCCACGGGAATCCGCGATTGAACGTGTATTCCTGACCATTCGCTGATGTCACCCAGTGCATGGGTGGTAAATGAAGTCCATTCACTGGTACGGTATCCGCTCATAGGGCCTAAAATCAAAATACCGCCATTGTATACCCACTGTCTGAGTTGTTGACGCAGAGAATCCGGGATAGCCGGCATTAATGGCATAAGTAATAGCTTATAGTTTTTGATTGGCGCAGATGGAGAGATAACATCCCTGTGAAAATATTGGTCAGCCACCGGCAAATAAAACCGGTAGGTCCAATCGTTATAGTATTTCAATCCATTGGCATATTCTTCGATAGCCAGCCCGGCCATATTCTGATGACACCAGAAAACAGCAATATCAGCCGGTGCAACAGGATGATTCATCAGGAAATTACTGCACCGGTTCAGTTCATCGCCGAGTTGCCGGATATCATCATAATTAGCAGCAGGGGTATTCCAACTACTGATCACGTATCCATGGGGCATCTCCTGACCAGCCCAATGCTGACGCCAAAGCCAGAACATCGCCCCTTGTCCGCCCATAGCATAATTCATCCATAAGGCCGCCCTCATACTGCCATCGGGTTGATGCAGAAACCAGGTATTACCGTTTTGTCCGCCTCCCGAAAAATTTGGTGCTGTTTCAAACAGCCAATAAAATCCTTTGCCATATCCTCTCATCCGGTCGTAATTGCTGCGGATAAGATCATAGGCCTCAAAACTGTGATAATTATTCACAGCCATGAAATCAAGATTCCTGAATAATTTTTCATAATCAACACGTTGTCCCGGCATACCGTCGTGTGTAATTGGTAATAAAGAATATTTCCGGATGGCCTTAATTTGTATTTCCTGATATTCGGCTATCATATCATTCCAAAACCTGTACCAGTTAAAAATCAGAGAAGGATGATGCCATATATCATCAGACACCATTGGTACCTGTTTAAATGAGCTATACGTTTGACTCCAAAGTTGTGAACACCAAAGAGAATTGAGACGGTCAATTGTACCAAACCGCTGCTGTAGCCATTGATGCCAGCGATGTATTGATACCTGACTATAATCAAATAACAGGTTAAACTCATTATCAATTTGCCAGCCGATAACACCCGGCTTTTTGCCAAATTCTTTTGCCAACTGTAAAACAATCTTTTCGGAGTACCGGATATAATCCGGATCAAGATAATTACAATTTCTTCGTCCGCTGTGTGTCCGTCGTGTTCCATTGGCATTTAAAACATAAATATCAGGATATTTTTGGCCCAACCAGGCAGGAGGGGTTGCAGTAGGCGTGCCCAGAATAACATCAATGCCGTTTGCATGCAGAGAATCAATGATGCGGTGAAGCCATAAAAAATCATATTTGCCATCAGCCGGTTCCATAAGAGCCCACGAAAACTCGGCCATACGTACAACATTCATGTGTAGTTCTTTCATACGTATAATATCGCCGGAAATAACACTAACATCCCATGCTTCAGGATAATACGAAGCGCCAAAATAAATTTTCTTATCACCAATAAATTGCGGTTGAGCATTACCGGGGACCAGCAAAAAAATGACTAAAAAAAACAAATGATATATTCTCATTTTATCAGTTGTTATTTTTTCGAAGATGTTCCATCTCTGAGAGCTTGCGGCGCAGCTCATTTATTTCGTGTTGGAGGTCGCTCTCACGTTTCTGCATTTCTTCCTGGGTTGCATTCATTTCTTCAAGGTTCTGGCGAAGTTCCTCTTCATTTGATGCAAGCAATTGTGCCTGATCACGCGTACGGTTAAGAATTTTTTGTGTATGCTCATTGGTTTTCATAACAATGATTGTATACGCCAGATTCTCGGTAATCCGTTTGGCAAAATC
>CAZRNJ010000293.1:0-3115 GCA_964601385.1 uncultured Bacteroidales bacterium
GTCATATATTCGTAAACCGGTTCTGATGAAGCATCTGCTGATTCATAGATACGGAGTGCATAAATCACCTGTTGTCCGGGCAGCCGGTTATCCACCGCCCCCCAGCGAAAGAATCGTTCGTCGCGGAGTGTAAAGCCATAACCCTCGGGCGGATACTCGGCAATGATTTGTCCGTTTCGCCTGTATCCATAATAAAACCATCCAAATTCGCTCTTTCCGTGGTTGCGGAAGATGTCGCCCCGTTCTTCGTTAACTGCCCGTACCTGAAATATATAGCATTTCCCTGTTTCGAGCATCGGCTCTGCCGGACCATACAGGTATGATACATTGGTTACCTGTTCCGATTCAAAAATTTTTATCATCCGTCCTCCGGCAGCGGCAAGCGATGGATGTACAGATATGTCACCCACCTCAAATATGCTCAAAATATAACCAGTGCCGGGCAGGGGTGCAGTACGCATTGCCCATGTGAAATGGATCTGCTGCATTGGCGATGGTATAATGATTGATTCACGAAGAGGGGTAAGAAGGACAGGAACATCGGCATATCTCATTTGTGTGATGGCTATGCCGCGATTCGAGATTTTTTTCCCTGTTTGATAGTCGAAGCACTCGGCGCTGATGGTATATAGTCCTTCAGGCAGTTTACCGTCGCGGATAATCTCATCGCGTGCGGCGCCGCTTACTACTGCATTTTCAAATGCCAGATAGGGAAAGATATCCATGCCTTTAAGTTGCAGCATTACGCCTGGTATTACCGTCAGGGGAACAGGCGGTTTGTATTCTACCATAGTCGCTATTTTTACAGTTTGACTTTCGATGGAGATACGCAGATAAATATCCCATGAGGGTTCGTTATAATCGTTAAAGGTTATGGATACTGTAGGTTGTACGGCTGTCTGGTTGAAAAAATCGTTGAGGTAAACGCCGGTTATTGTTGGTGCGGTTACCGATACAGTTACCGGATGTTTTTGTCCCCGCACCGGATTATAGATACTAAAGATTGTTAGTATTAAAAGAATTGTTTTTTTCATAGCTGGTATTGATAGGTGATGGTGCCGGTATTTTCGGTTGCGTGCTTATTGTTTGTTTGCTGACGGATACGCAGTGCATGGTTGATGCGGAAACTATGATGACGGGTTATTTTCCAGTTCCATCCGGTGCGAAAAATCTGCATGGTGTAATCTAGCCGGTTTCCCGAATAGCTGTTCAGGGCGGAGATGCCGGCGGATAGCTGCATCTTTTTTTTTATCAGCCATTTGACCGCTGTCAGGGAAGGCCCTGTGGTTGCTATTTCGTCACTGTTAGGTGTACGGCTGACATTATAGGTAAGAGCAGGATTAAGCATTAACTGTGGCTTGGTTAATGTGAGCGAATAGCCGGTCATTCCGTTGATGACTGTGGTATTCATGGTTTGAACCATGGTAGCTGTTTCGTTTAATGTGTTGGCTGTTTGAAGCGATCCGCTGATACGTATATTATGCAGATATTTCTCTTTGCCGAATGAGTAGTCGGCTCCCAGCTCACGATTAGCTGTAATCTGCGCGAAATGCATAGTGTCATGGATACTGATGCTTTCTGGTTCGCGGCCTGTACTGAAATTTGAGTATGCCCCGCTAAGCGTAAGCTTCTCGGTTATCGAATAGCTGATGTTCATGGCTACGACTACACGCCGTTCGGATGATGATAGCTTATGATCGAGATTATTGTGCTGCAGCCCGCTATTGGCGCTTACCTGTATCCGGCCGGCATAAAAACTTTTGGCTGCATTTATCAGGTAGTCGGATACATCATTAAGCATATAGCTGGCGCCCATGGATTGGTATCCAGGTTCGACACGTTTATACGATATTCCTAATGACCAGTTGCTGCGGCTGTATGTGAGCGATTGCTGCATAGCGCTGCTCACTGATGATGAGTTGTTGGGGGTATACAGGTTGCCGAGAGCATAGGGATGTTGATTTGTTTCCGGCATCCGCGTGTCGGTGGTGTAGCCGCTAAATGCATATTCACCCGATGTGCTCAGGTATTGGGTTATCTGCATTGAGCCATTTATTGCAGTGACGAGGTTTTCCTGCGGGGTTACCAGCGTGCCTCCTGCCTCCGGAGGTAATGAGCTGATGTCGTCGCTCGCCCTGAAGAAGATCAGCGAGAGAAAGTTTTTTCTGTCTCCGGCTGTGATCATGCTTCCATAGCCCATGCGGCGGTATGTTGGTGTTACCGATTGTATTGCTGCGCTGTCGGTAACAGGTGTCGGTTTACTGAAGCGGCCATACAGTGCGCTGATGCGTACCGGCGACTGTGACGGACTTATCTCTATCCCGCCGCCCAGAAAGGTCATGCCCGACACGGTATAATTGCTGAACTGCATTGAACGGTATCCGCAATGTGCAGTTACCCATTTATACCGCGGACTCATTCCAAACTGGTTAAAGGACGGTTGTGTATAACTGTTATTGTTTTTACAGATATAAGCAGAAAATGGCAGGTCAAGCGTATTATAAAGCCGCAGGTTAAGCGAAGCATTTATTACGTATGAGTATGGATCGCGTTTATATTGCATGCCATGTCCGCTGTATAATCCGGTGGTTGCCGACAAAGAACCTGAATATTGCACGGGCTTTTGTTTGCCGATTGTCGCCAGATCCTGCGTGAATCCTAAGGTGCCGGCCGACAAATAAATAATCACAATAACACGAACAGCTTTCACATTTCAGGTTAATACAAGCTTGCAGGGTTTTGCGCAAATGAAAGAAAAAGCCGGACCGAAAAAAAGAAAAAAAAATCAACATCTCGCAATAGCCGGAATTAAATGTTTTTTGTCGGGATTTTAACCGGGATTTTGCAGTTCAAAAACTTTAAACAGTTCAAACGGTTTTTTACGGTTGAGTGTACCCGGTAACCCTTTGTTCGCCGTATTTATGTAATAGCGAAGGCGACACTTTGCTTGCTATAGCCATGCAATAGCGAAAGCGATATTACCGTAGAAAATCTTTCCTTAACTTGAACACTAAAGGATTGATTTTCAAGAGCGTTTTTCAGTTGAGATTAATCAACTGAAATATGGGTTTAATGTCTTATTTTTTTTCAAAGTTAACCTCTAATACTATAGACG
>CAZRNJ010000294.1:0-3111 GCA_964601385.1 uncultured Bacteroidales bacterium
CGCTCCCCATAGATCACCATTCCTGTCTTGTGTGATCGAGTGCAAAATCAGTTCTGTTGTATGATCAATCGTACGGTGGTTGGAATTGATTGAATGGAGTTCATTGCCCCGTGTCGCAAAAAATATGCCTCCTTTGGTTGTACAGAAAATATCATTGATATTGTTATGAGGCACCCCGTCCATCGTAGTGTAGTGTTTTTTTTCTTTTGTGTTTATGTCATACTCAAATACACCATTCAGTGTCCCAATGTAGATTTTATTATTGAATCCAGTGATCTTTTTAATTGTATTTTCAATATTGTTTGTGCTCCGATGATACTGTGCAATCTTGCCTGTGCTCATTAATATGCCGAAAACACCATCGTTTTCTGTTCCAGCCAGTAAAATTTCTTTCTCCTTGAGATAATAAAGTGCTGTTACTGGTTTTCCTGCTAAAAATATTTTTGGTGTGGATACTGCCGTTAGCCCTTCGGGATAATAATACAGACCGCTGATGGTTCCACACCAGAGTGCGGCATTGTGACTGGCTAATGAAAGGATATTATTGGATGGCAGGGTATAGTAAGTGAAGGGTTCGGCATTGACCATCATCAGCCCTTGTCCGAAACTGCCCACCCACAGATTATTTTCTGTATCCTGAAATACTGTCCGGATATAGTTGGATTGAAAACCCATGGATTCGTCCGATACAACTGCCATATAGCGGCCATCCGGCATCTTCCTGAATACGATCAGACCGTGTCCATAGGTACTTATCCATACCTCATCGCGCTTGTCTACTAATATGTCACGAATCATGACGCCGTCCCAATTGTATCCGAAGTCGGTCTTGGTTGCTGTAACTGTTGTATTATTTATGTTTAACTGGTAAATCCCGTTTGATGTTGTTCCTGCCCATATATTGCTGTGACGATCTTTATAAAGAACCGATACGGGAATATCTTTTAATGCAGTAAGGCGGGCCGGCTTTGAATTGGTGTCGCTAAGATTATACAGGTAAATTCCTTCGTTATCGGCCAGAATCACTTTATCTTGTGACACAGGAAGGAATGTATTTAGAAACAGATCGCCGATTTTATGTTTGATGTACTCAACTTTTTTTTCCGATATCAGCGCCAAACCGCCATTTTGCGACAGGATGATTATTTTTGCTCCCGCTCCGGGCATGCTTTGTATTGAAGCAATGGACGAGTTCATCGTACTGATGCGCTTTACATGTGTAATGCGTTTATTTTTATAGGCAAATATTGTTCCGTCATTAGTTCCAAACCATAATATACCGGCGCTGTCGGTAAAGCAACTTGTAACGGGCATAACGGGGATTGTGTCTCCGGAAAATGTATTGGTAAACGATAAGCCGTCAAACCGGCAGATACCTTCACCTGTTCCAAGCCACAAATAACCATCGGGCGATTGTGAAATGCAGTAAATAAAACGATGGCATAATCCCTGATCAATGTTAAACGACCGCACCCGAAGATTTTGTGTCTTAACGGTGCTGGTAGTAATCAGCGCCAAAATGGCTGCCTGAAGTAACCGCATTAGTATTTTATGGCTCTTTGGTGACACCTATTTTATATTTATACTTCGGTACTCCGCCAATTGGTATGGTGTAAAAAGGCAGATTCTCTCCGTATTGATTTGTAACAAAGATAACAACATTATTGTTTTTCACCGGGGGAACTTTCTTTTTAATAAACTGTATATCGAATGAGGTATTCAGTTCTTCATTAAATACTTTAAAATCGGTTGTTACCCAGTTGTTTTCGGCCGATGCCTCAAGCATTTTTCCATTACGGGCTACTGTGATGATGCGCAGAAAACCATCCGAGTCCCAGTCAAAATTGCTGATCTTGACGGATATCGTCCGGTTATCAATATAAGGATAAATATGGGAAACTTGATTGGGATCGTCATACATTCTGAAGGTGTATTCAAAGGCAAATGCATTTCCTCCTTCGATGGGCTTATTGGCATTCATTTGTGTCGAAAGATAGAAGCGGTAGAGGTTGCCGTCATCGCCTTCGATTCCTTCGATTATTATTTTAAATATATTGCTCTGGAACATATCAATATATTCGCCATCGGTTGGATTGAAGGGGCCAAATGTGTACCACTGCTGGTCGTATTTCGGATCGGCATCAAATGTTTTTGTAGCCAGCATGTTTCCGCTCTTGTAATTCCCTTCCGGATTAACCGACTGCGCATCTTTGTGCGAATATGCACCTTTCCCGCCATAAACAGAGAATACGGTTTTTGTGTCAAATACGCCTCCCAGTTCATCAACAACGCCGCCACAGTCCGGATCATAAACACGTATAAAAAAGGGCATCGCATAATTTTTAGGTATCTGAAAAAAGAAGACCTGAACAAAATCATCATCACCCCATGATGTGGCTGCCTTCTTGCCAAAGGTCATCAGGTAGGGGATATTCTCGTCTGGCGCAGGAACCGGCTGTGAATTGCAAACGATGGCTGTGGTTAATAGCAGGAGGATATAATTAAGCGTTTTCATTTTTTTCTTTATTTTATTTGAACAAAAGATACTATTTATTTTTTATTTTTTTGAACTTCAATATCAAGGTACGAACATTGTTTTACCACTTCGCCTGTACTGTTGGATATGCCGGTGATTCCGAGCGAAACCCGTTTTATGCCTGATTTACGGAATGTGCGTAGGGCATGACTGCCGGGGATGACAATGTCATCATCGAATATCCAGTAAATGTTTTTAATGGTGATGTCTTTTAGGTATGTACGTGCCGAACTGAAATGGATGGTGTCTCCGGCTACCGGATCATTATTATATGTAATTACCGGTTGCTCTTTGTCTTCGGTAACTATCTCATAGTCGGCCTGATTAAAATAAACTTCTCCGGTAAGCGGATCAATGGCATTCAGCTTTACGTTGTAGGTGCCCGGCTCTTTATAACAGTGTTTAACTTTTCTTCCGCGTGCTTTTTCTCCGTCACCGAAAACCCATTCGTACTTCATGGTTGCTGTATCGCTTTCGCCAAGGTTTTCTTCAAAAAAAGTATAACAGTAGGTGTTCTTTTGTTGCTGTTTGCATTCAAAATACGGCATGATGAATTCAAACGAATAGATGTCATC
>CAZRNJ010000295.1:0-3101 GCA_964601385.1 uncultured Bacteroidales bacterium
GCGCCTCTCTGTAAGCGGCTTCAGACAGGCCTACCGATTGGGCGGCAATACCCAGGCGGGCTCCGTTCATGAGGGCCATAACATATTTAATAAGACCCAGCCGGCGTTCACCGCACAGTTCAGCCGGGGCATTGTGGAAAACTAATTCACAGGTGGGAGATCCCTTGATGCCCAGCTTATTCTCGATGCGGCGCACGGTAACTGCCTTATGACTCCGGTCGTAAATAAACATGGATAATCCGCGACCGTCTGTTGTTCCCTCTTCGGTTCGCGCCAATACCAGCGATATATGTCCGTCGCCATTGGTGATAAACCGTTTCACGCCATTGAGGAACCACTGTTTCTTATTATCATCGTATGTGGCCTTCAGCATCACGGCCTGCAGGTCGCTGCCTGCATCGGGCTCGGTAAGGTCCATGGCCATGGTCTCGCCTTTGCATACACGCGAGAGGTAAATATTTTTTTGTTCAGCGTTAGCAAATTCGTTAATAGTTTCGGCGCAATCCTGTAATCCCCAAATATTGACAAATCCGGCATCGGCGCGGGATACCAGGTCGGCAGCCATAATGTATGGAACAATAGGGAAATTAAGTCCGCCATAAACTCTTGGTAAGGTAATACCCATTAGTCCGGCTTTCAGCAGGGCATCGAGGTTTTCCTGTGTTCCGCGGGCATATTTTACATGGCCGTCAATCAGTTGTGGTCCTTCATGATCAACCGACTCGGCATTTGGCGCAATGATATCACCGCATATCTCGCCAACAATTTCAAGCACTTTATCATAACTGTCCATGGCATCCTCGAAATCGGCCGGAGCATAGTCGAATTTGCCATAATCATTGAATTTGCGTTCTTTCAGTTCAACGATATGTTTCATCAGAGGATGAGCGAGATGAAATTTGAGAACCGGATTGTCGGTATAAAAATTTGCCATAGTTATCTGTTATTTAAATGATGTTACTTTGTGTTTTCTTTGTAGAATTTAATCATTCTGGGGATCACTTCTTCAATGGGGCCGGTAATCACATAATCGGCGACTTTATTGATTGGGGCATACGGGTCGTTGTTGATGGAGATAATCATGCTCGACTCCTGCATACCTGCCAGGTGCTGTATTTGTCCGGAAATACCGCAGGCAATGTAGAGTTTAGGCCGGACGGTAACACCGGTTTGGCCCACCTGACGGGAATGTTCGGCGAAGCCGGCATCAACTGCAGCGCGTGATGCGCCAACTTCGGCGCCGATGAGTGATGCAAGATCGAAGAGCAGATTGAAATTTTCTTTCGAGCCCACGCCGTAACCGCCGGAAACAATGATGCCTGCATTTTTAATATTAACCTTCGATTTTTCGATATGCCGTTCAATGATTGAAACCACAAAGTCGGCATCACTGACATATTTTTTCACATCCAGTTTGACGAGTTGGCCGGCATAGTCCTTTTTATAGATTTCTTTTTTCATCACTCCTTCACGAACGGTTGCCATTTGCGGCCTGCAGTCGGGATTGATGATGGTGGCCACGATGTTGCCGCCAAAGGCAGGACGTATCTGATAAAGCAGATTGGTGTAAATTTTGTTTTGTTTCTTGTCTTCATGATCGCCGATTTCGAGATTAGTGCAATCGGCAGTAAGCCCACTCTTCAGGGCTGATGAAACGCGCGGACCTAGGTCGCGGCCGATAACCGTGGCCCCCATTAACCCGATTTGCGGTTTCTGTTCGGCAAAAAGTTTTACCGTAATAGCCGTATGTGGCAGGGTTGAATAGGGGTCGAGTCGTGGATCATCGGCAATATATACAATATCAACGCCATAGGGAAATAATTCTTTCTCAATGCCATCGAGCTTGCTGCCGATTACCAGTGCCTCGAGTTTGCAATTTAGCTGGTCGGCCAGCTTGCGTCCTTTGGTTAATAATTCAAGACTGACATCAACAATTTTGCCTTCGTCTGTCTCGCAATACACAAAAACATTATTCATGATTATGTTAGTTTATTCAGTTATTATCCTAATATGCGGTTGACAATCAGCTCCTGCATCAGTTCGTTTATGTCTTTGTCTGTATTGGCGAGCTGTTTCGATTCTTTTACCTGGAAGATGATGTTTTCAATCTTTTTTACTTTGGTGGGAGAACCAGAAATACCAAGCTGCTCAGGGTCGCATTTAACATCATTGACATTCCATTCTTTGATGTTCAGGTATGGTTTTTCATTAAGCATGGCAATATAATCTTCGTCTTTTTCTTGTCTTTCGCTGGGCGTGGTTCCATGTTTGTATTTCATCAGAAGCTTTGCATTGCGGGGCCTGCATGGCGCGGCTGATCCGTGAATGGTAATCACCAAAGGCATAGGGCATTCAACTACTTCAACACCACGTTCAAGCCGGCGGCGCACCCGTACTTTCTTTTTATCAACGGACAGGATTTCTTCCGTATAGGTGATCTGTGGAAGACCGAGTTTTTCGGCTACCTGTGGACCCACCTGTGCGGTGTCTCCGTCAAT
Source organism: uncultured Bacteroidales bacterium (assembly GCA_964601385.1). GTDB lineage: Bacteria > Bacteroidota > Bacteroidia > Bacteroidales > JBBRXJ01 > CAZRNJ01. Next base: position 2,499 of record CAZRNJ010000295.1, read on the forward strand.
GGCCTGGCGTCCGCAGATAATGAGGTCAAACGAACTGATTTTTTGTATAGCTGTGGCCAGAGCGTATGATGTTGCCAATGTGTCGCTGCCGGCAAAGGCCCTATCGGTAAGCAGGATGCCGTCATCGGCGCCTCTGTATAATCCTTCACGTAAAATCTCTGCTGCGCGCGAAGGGCCCATCGTGAGCATGGTTATGGTTGTGCCCGGATGTTTGTCTTTTATTGCAAGGGCCTGCTCTAATGCCTGAAGATCTTCAGGATTGAATACGGCTGCCAAAGCCGCCCGATTGACTGTTCCATCGGCCTTCATGGCATCTTTTCCTACATTTCGCGTATCGGGCACCTGTTTGGCGAGAACGATAATTTTTAAACCACTCATTCTGTTGATATTTAATGTTTTTCGTAAAAAATGCATTTTAAAATTGACCGGCAAATATATAAAATTTGTTTATGCAACCGGGATTTTGCAGGCGAAAAACAGCAAATAGTTAATGCATTGAAGATGAATTACCATATCCGGTATTATGAGTTCAGTAATCAGGATTACGGTTCCGGTTCTTTTTACGAAAGTACAAGTGTTGTATTAAAACTTTATATTAATTAT
>CAZRNJ010000296.1:0-3009 GCA_964601385.1 uncultured Bacteroidales bacterium
TCTAAACCATTAAATTTTTCCGTTATTTTGAGTTATTAAGGATTGACTAAATAACAAAACTGTTGTAATAGTCCCAGTGAAAATCCGGTCCATCGCCATAAATACCGTCACCCTTATACCATTTCTCATGTTGTTCAATAGCATAGATCACCGGTTGTGGATTCATTTCTCCGGTAAACTGGTAGATTGCTGCCTCAATCATAGCGCTGAATAATAACCAGTTGTTCTCATATGGCTTTATTGCTCTGTTTTTTTTTAATTGCTCAATCAGATTATTTTTGTCTTTGCCGGGTAAATCATGATAGAGGATCCGGGGGGCGCGAAGCATACTATGTGCCAGAAAAGCTGCATCAACTAATGGCTGTGTACCGTTTTCAAAATTGAGGTAATCGTCTGACGCCGGATCAACGGCGATGCTAATTCCTTGTTGTACTTTTTGTATGTAAGTATATCGTAGTTTGTCTTCGGGCAGGTTGCCCGGATCCAACGCAAGCCATGGCGAAAGTCCGCATAAACAGCGGGCTATGGCCTCAAGATGTGTATATTTTTTTCGCTCGTCTTCCTGTCCTGCCTGACATTTTAGCGGAAGTTCTTTTTTTAGCCGGCCTTCAGCCAGCAGTTCTGTAACCGGTGTAACAATTCTTAGTAATGTGTCAAGCCAGAATTGCCTGTCTGTGTTTTCAGCAGCCGGCTGTTTTAAACCGCCTGCAATAGCATGAGGCACTAACCCTGCCAGTGGTACGGTACTGATAAAGTGCCGTCGTTTCATTGAACAATGCGTTTGAATCGCAGCAACGCCTCGATATAATAATAATCAGCATATATTAATGGAACATCAATCTCGCTCTTATGTGGGATGCTGCCTACCGAGTGCATCAGCAGAAAATTGCCGTTTGTACCTCTTGGGGCAAGGTATGCCGGTGATGATAATGAACGTATTATTGCTTCGGCATGCTTAAGATATCCGGCCGAACGCGTTGAGTCGGTATAGCTGCTCAACTCAACCAGCGCCGAAGCCATGATGGCTGCTGCCGAGGCATCCCGCTTGGCGCTTGGTATATCCGGAGCATCATAATCCCAATAGGGAATTTTATCTTCCGCTAACCGCGGATGATGTATAAGAAACCGGGCTATCTCTTCGGCTTGCTTCAGATATTTTTTATCTTGCGTTTCTCTGTACATCATTGTAAAACCATATAATCCCCATGATTGCCCTCTGGCCCACGATGATGAATCGGAATAGCCCTGTGCTGTGACTTTCTCAACCGGCTTGCCGGTGAGGGTATCATAACTGACAACATGCCAGGTGCTGAAATCAGACCTATAATGATTACGTATCGTGTTGTTGGCATGATTAAGTGCAATATCCAGAAATCCCGAATCATTGCTCTGATGAAAAGCCCAGAACAAATATTCAAGGTTCATCATGTTGTCAATAATTACCGGGTACTGCCAATTTCCGTGGTCCCAGCTCCTGATCAGGCATACATTGTAATTGTATCGCGAACATAGCGAACGGGCGCCATTGAGCAAAACCGGCAGATAAGATGTGTCGCCCGTCAACCGTAATCCGTTGCCATAACTGCAATATAGCATAAATCCTAAATCATGTGTCCAACGGTTATATTGTTCTTTTTCCTGTAGTGCTGTTTTTCTTATAGCCCGGTTTCTCCACGTTGTGTCGCCCGTATATTCATACAGATACCATAGGATACCGGGATAAAAACCACTGGTCCAGTCGGGTGTGGTTACCGACACCAACCGGCCGGCCGAATCAATGGTTCGCGGTTGTAAAGTGTCATCCTCAACGGCTTTAGACATCAGTTGATATTGTGTTACAGCATATTCAAGCTGCTGGTTAATAAGTGTCTTTAAATCCTGCTCCCTTTTACACGATATTAAAAGAAAGAGCATGGCTGTGATCCAGGTAAAGTTTGTTCTTTTCATGATTTATTGTTTTTCTTTTGTAAAGTTAAAAAAAATGAAGAATTAAAAATGTAGTTAACAAATTATGTATTTTTAGCTTATGAATCTGTTTTTTTCTTTCTGTCGTTTCATTATGTGTGCCTGTTTTGCAGGTGTGATTTTATTTTTTCATATTAACGCTGTAAAAACTATGAAACTTACCAGTCCTTCATTTCAGGATGGCGGGAATATTCCGCCGGTATTTACTTGTCAGGGAAAAGATATCAATCCTGCTCTGCAGTGGGATGACGTTCCGGCAGGAACAAAAAGTTTTGCATTATCCATCAAAGATCCTGATGCGCCGGCTTTCGAGTTTGTCCATTGGATGGTCTATGACATTCACGGTTCTGCGCGTCAGATCAGCGAAAACTCTGTGCCGGGGAAAGAAGTAATAAATCATTTTCGCCGTGCTGCATACGGTGGCCCTTGTCCGCCTTCGGGCGTGCACAGGTACTATTTCCGGCTGTACGCCCTTGATATTGAATCGCTCGGCGAAATACGGTCAATGGATGCTTTTGATGCCGCAGTGTCAAAACATGCCATTGGCTCGGCTCAACTGATGGCTAAATATATGAAATCAAAATAATGAAAAGACGAATTTATGGCATTGGTGAAACAGTGCTCGATATTATTTTCAGAAACAATCAGCCGATTGCTGCAAAGCCCGGTGGAAGTATTCTTAACTGTATGGTCTCTCTTGGCCGTACCGGTTTGCCGGTATCATTTATTACTGAATTAGGGAAAGATCAGACAGGCGCTTTTATTCTTGATTTTCTTAATAAAAATGGCATTGATACATCGTTTGTCCATTGTTATGATGATGGAAAGACGGCGCTGGCTCTGGCTTTTCTTAATGAGAAAAATGATGCATCGTATAGCTTCTACAAGCAATATCCCGAAATCAGGATGACCGGCGTGCAGCCCGTGTTTAATCCCGGTGATATCCTTTTTTTTGGATCTTTTTATGGGATAATGAAAGAGATTCGCCCCGATGTATTAAAAATGGTGTATCAGGCCAGAGAGAGTGGGTCCATGGTATTGTAC
>CAZRNJ010000297.1:0-2995 GCA_964601385.1 uncultured Bacteroidales bacterium
CATTCCAAGTTTAATATTTCATTTTCATTGTCAATTTGCTGTGTCGTTGTCTTTTCTCCGCTTGTGCATAACGTAGAAATATACCTATTCTGTTTTACATCCCATTATCTCCAGTAAAGTTGGGTTTATACCCTATTACAGGTAGTATAAAGATACAAAAAGTATAGAATATATTAAAAAATATAGCCGTTTTTAACCAATTAGTATGTGGGTTGCCCGGACATTTCTTAGCTTTTTAGTAATCCGTTTGCACAACCGGTATTACACTCATTGTCACCCTGCCCAGTTATCCCTGTCCAAACTCCTGTACTGAATGGCTTCGGCCAGGTGGTATGATTCGATTTTTTCCTTTCCATCGAGGTCGGCGATGGTACGCGACACTTTTAATATACGGTCGTAGGCACGCGCGCTAAGCCCGAGTTTCTCCATCGCGCTTTTCAGCAGGGCTGTACAGGGCTGATCGAGCAGGCACCATTCATTCAGCATCTTGGTTGACATCTGCGCATTGCAATGCACCCTGTCCATGCCCTCAAACCGTTGCTGCTGGATATTCCTCGCTTTAGCCACACGCTGGCGGATAGATGCGCTCTTCTCTGAATGTCGCACTTCGGTTAGTTTATCAAAAGCTACCGGTACAACTTCGATATGAATATCAATACGGTCGAGCAAAGGGCCGGAGATACGGTTGAGATATTTCTGTACCACGCCGGGTGTACATACGCATTCTTTTTCGGGATGATTATAAAACCCACACGGACAAGGGTTCATAGAAGCCACCAGCATGAAGCTGGCCGGATATTCAATACTGAATTTAGACCGAGATATAGTAATCATCCGTTCTTCGAGGGGCTGGCGCATCACCTCGAGCACCGTGCGCTTAAATTCAGGCAGTTCGTCGAGAAACAGCACACCATTATGGGCCAGGGATATTTCTCCGGGCTGAGGATATGAACCGCCGCCCACCAGAGCCACATCACTGATGGTATGATGGGGTGAACGAAACGGCCGGTAGCTGAGCAGAGATGTTGTTTTACCTGTTTTACCGGCTACAGAATAAATTTTTGTGGTTTCCAGCGCCTCCTGGAGCGTCAGCGCAGGCAGTATCCCTGGCAACCGTTTCGAGAGCATGGTTTTTCCGGCGCCTGGAGGCCCGATCATCAATATATTATGCCCACCGGCAGCAGCGATCTCCAGAGCACGCTTCACATTCTCCTGTCCCTTGACATCAGAAAAATCATGATCATATTCCATGGTTCCTGCAGCTAATTCAGCCGGTGTATGCACCTTCACCGGATCGGGCTTGGCTGTTCCGGATAAAATTCCCATCACCTCGGGCAGATCCGTCACACCATATACTATGAGCCCCTCAACCACCGCTGCCTCACAGCCATTAACAGCAGGCAGGATTACACCTTCAAAGCCCTCTTTCTTTGCCTGGATAGCCATAGGCAAAGCACCCTTTATCTTTTGAACCTTACCATCGAGTGACAACTCGCCCATGATAAGATACCGGTCAAGAATTTCGGACTCCAACTGCCCTGATGCAGCCAAAATACCTACTGCCAGGGGTAAATCATAAGCCGATCCCTCCTTACGGATATCTGCCGGCGCCATATTGATCACAATCTTATAGCCCGGCCATTTATATCCCGTATAACGAAGCGCTGCCTCTATCCGCTGCTGACTCTCTTTCACAGCGCTATCGGGTAAACCAACAAGCATAAAGTTTATTCCGGTACTTACACTCACCTCAATGGTGATAGTGGTGGCGCTGATGCCGTAAACGGCGCTGCCAAATGTCTTAACTAACATGTTCTGGTTAATAATTAGTGTTTACGAATATACTCACCAGATTGATACCTGCAAAAAAAAAATTATTTTAGCACTCATAAAACAGAACGATGAATCACAATCAACTATTTAACCAGCAAGACATTGAACAAATCCGCAGTAAAGGGATTACGCTTGATGCCGTATCGGAACAGATTAACCATTTTTCAAACGGCTTTCCAGCCCTCAATGTTACGGCAGCAGCGACAATAAACAACGGAATAAAGAAATATGATGATGCCACTGTTCAGCAATGGATCGCCGGCTTTGAAAAACAACTGCCATCCCTCACAGGGCTGAAATTTGTTCCTGCCTCGGGCGCTGCAACACGGATGTTTAAAGAACTGTTCGACTTTGTGAACAGTTTTAAAACGGATGACACTTTTGCCCAGTCCCAACAGGAGATAAAAAAAGAGGTAAAAATATTTTTTGATCACCTCAGTCAATTTGCTTTTTATGACGATCTGTCGGCTGTATGTCAAAAACAGGGATATGACCTTAACCGGCTGCTAAACGAAAAGAAGTACGTAACACTTCTCCGGCTTTTTTTAAACAGCGAGGGGCTAAATTACGGCAGCTTGCCTAAAGCGCTTCTGCTTTTTCACCGGTACAGCGACCATATCCGCACTGCTATAGAGGAACATCTGATTGAAGGAGCCGAATATTGCAAATGTAAAGATGGCATAGTACCGATACATTTCACATGCTCAGAAGAGCATCAGCGCAGCTTCGAACTACTTATCGCTAAAGTACAACCCTGGTACGAAAAAAAATACAATGTAAGATACCAGATCACCTTTTCGCAACAAGAACCATCCACCGATACACTGGCTGTGGACATGAATAACCAACCCTTCCGCGATAATGATGGCCGGCTGGTGTTCAGGCCCGGCGGCCATGGCGCCCTGTTGTCGAACCTTAACCGGTTTGGCTGTGATGTATTGTTCATTAAAAATATTGACAATATAACCACCGATAAATATAATAATACAACCTTCAGATACAAGAAAGTGCTGGGGGGCGTATTGCTGCATTACTGTCAAAAAATTTTCTCTTACCTCCGGCAGATAGATTCAGGCGCAGGCATATCGCTGGTTTCAGAACTCGACCGTTTTCTGCGTGACGAGCTATGCATCATTCCGCCCGACAAATTTACGGGATACAC
>CAZRNJ010000298.1:0-435 GCA_964601385.1 uncultured Bacteroidales bacterium
AGATTTTCAAGAGCGTTTTTCAGTTGAGTTTTTTCAACTGAAAAATTCGGGTTAATTTAAAAGGGATACGGGTTAATTGTCTGAACCATGATTCAAAGTATTAAAGAATGAATTTGATTCAATGTATTTGTTATTGTATACCCGTTTAAACTCGAGCAAACGAATGCTAAGGTTAATCTTTCATCACCGGCTAATATTTTCTATCTCATGGTAATCTTTCAATCCTATAAAATCAAGGTTCAGACAATTAACCGGCACTCTTCAGATACTGACAACTTCAGCTCCGGGGATAGAAGAATCAATCGGTATGGTATTAATATTTTTAGCTTTCAACATAGCCAGATCATACCGGATACGGGCTAACGGCGCTTTCCTGCCGGAGATATCAACCTGTATACTATATTCGGTAAACTCTTTGCCCCGGCTGACTGTGGG
>CAZRNJ010000298.1:445-2985 GCA_964601385.1 uncultured Bacteroidales bacterium
GGGCTCATCGGCAAAAAGATTATTATCGGACAGATACTTTTCAATAGAGCCGGTAAACCGATTGGGAACATTGAAGATAATCATCACTTTGTTTTCGGCATTTACGGCACCGTAAAGGTTGATCAGGAACATACGGAGTAATTCAGTTTTCCCGGTGTTTTCACGCACCGAAGTATTAATGTATATACCGGTCTCCGATTCGAGCACTGTATCAATAATCTTAAGCCCGTAGCTCCGGATGGCTGATCCCGATTGAGTGATCTCCATGCCAATATCGGCACCACCGTTTTTTACCTTTGATTCGGTTTTACCCCATGTCTCATAAATGGTAACACCTGTTTTATGCTTTGGCGGACTCTTATATTTTTGCACTGAATACTGACTGAACTTATCCTGCAATCCTGCCTGCGCGATGCGTGTTTTCATCCAGTCAAGCGCCAGATAGGGCATTTCTGAAACAACGGTGATATGTTCTTTTTTTTCGGCCAGAGCACATAAGAAAGAGATGGTATCGGCAGCAGGATGGTTCTCGGGAATAATACCCACGATCCGTACCCCTCCGCGTTTAAGTGACAAAACCTTTTCAAGATTTAAATCGGTATGGTATTCATATTTCAGTTCCAGTATTCGTTCACGAATCCAGTCATCACCGGCAATAGCCACATCAATTTCATTAATTCCCAGTTGGGTGGCAAATTCCTGCGGACGGCCATCCCATCCGTATAAACTGGCATACAGATTAAATTTACTGGGTCCACCCGAATCATAGCCGGAAGTTTTAAATCCGGCACATTCAAGCAATTTCACAAGATTCCCACCACGGTTTGAATCGGCCAGCGACCCGGCAGGCATTCCAATAATCAGGTTCTGATTCATATTATTGTTAAGGTATTATCCAAATTTATTTTACGATAGTAACAGGATGAAAAAGGATTGCCATCTTCTTTTTTTGCATGACAGGCGCCTTTACCCTTTGGAGTAACGAGGTAGAGCAACGAATTTTGCTCGCAGTTAATACGTATTTCATCAATTTGAAGCATGTCGCCCGATGTCATTCCTTTTTTCCAGAGTTCCTGCCTGCTTCGGCTCCAGTAGGTCGCATATCCACTGCGGCGCGTTTCATCAAATGCTTCTTTATTCACAAATGCAAGGATCAGCACTTCGCGGGTATTCGAATCCTGCGTTACAACAGGAATCAGCGTCTTACCATCAGATCCAAAATCGAGCATCAGCTCCCGGGTGTATTCTTTTGACATTGGTATAAAATTAATGAGTCAGATAGATTAAACTTTATTTTTTTTCATGCTCTTTGCGTCTTATCCTAATCGAATCAAATGAAACAACACGCAGTTCACGGGCCACTTTGTCGTACCATCCGGTCATTAAAGATGAGATAACCGGAAACTGTTCAAACTGGTCATTAAGTTCAGTTCTATCGGTTCGCATATTGTACATTTCCCATTTTCCGTGCCGGTTGTTTTCCATATCGAACAGAGAAACAATTTTCCAGTCGCCTTTGCGCAAAGCTCTGTTTCCCTCATGTTCCCAAAACAATACATGATGATCTTCGCCATAATCGCTTTTCCCTTTAAGAAAAGGAATAATACTTATACCCTGCAATGGGAAGAGCGGTACACCACGGAAAACTTCCGGATAATTTGTACCGGCCAGTTCAAGAACTGTAGGCATAATATCAATGATATGCAACGGCACATGGCACATCGAATTTGTTTTAATAAACGACGGGAAACGTGCAATAAACGGAGTAGCTATTCCTCCCTCGTGAGTCCAGTGCTTATACATTCTGAAAGGTGTGTTGCTTACATAAGCCCAGGGTTTCTCGTAACCATCGAATGAGTTTGCAGTTCCGGTAGTGCCTGTTTTTTTGAGATATTCGGAGATATGTTTTGTTCCTTCATGACAACCGCCGTTATCAGAAAGAAACAGAATCAATGTATTATCCAGTTCTCCCATCTCCCTGAGTTTAGCGATAATCCGGCCGATATTCTGGTCCAGACGGTCAACCATTGCAGCATATACAGCCATACGCAAATCCCATTTCTCCTTTTCTTCCTGGCTCAGGGTATCCCAAAGCGGAATATCATCGGCCCGTGGTGGCAACTTCACCGAAGGACTAAAAATACCAAGATCAATCTGCTTTTTGAAACGATGCGCCCTTACAGTGTCCCATCCGGCCATATATTTCCCCCTGTATCGTTCAATATCTTCGGGTAATGCATGCAACGGCCAGTGAGGAGCGGTATAAGCGAGATACATAAAAAATGGCTCACGTTCTTTCTTCTCATCTTCGAGCATCTGCAAGGCATGGTCTGTAAAATCGTTGGTACGGTAATACGCTGTAGTATCGGGTATCACAGATGTATTGTTTTCGAACATTCTCACGGAAGTATTCGGCCGGTATTGTTCGAGCCGGAAATAGTTGCCTGCTCCGCCTGTCAGATGATATGTTTTATCGAATCCACGTTGTTTTGGCCGAACCAAACTATCATCGCCAACATGCCATTTACCAACCATATAGG
>CAZRNJ010000299.1:0-2981 GCA_964601385.1 uncultured Bacteroidales bacterium
GTACAACACAAAAAGCGACTCGCAGCCACCGGGAGCAGTATTGGGGTTATGCTTCGAAGGTACATTCACATAATAATAGGGCCTTCGACTCACATCCCATTTACTGAAGACACTTTGAGCGTATTGAGTAAAATCAGTGCCTAAAAAATAATTATGATGATGAATGGCATCTATTTTTCCTTTAACACCAAGATAAAGACAGAACGGTGCCATAGTCCATTTCATTTTATCCAGTTTTTCTTCGCTGAATTTTTTCCGGCGCAGGACACTACCACGAAAAGAAGCGGCATCGGCATTAACCACATACTGGTCGGCCTCCCATCGCTTATTATATTGATCAACAAAAGAAGATATACGATTATTTTTTTCGATAAAATCAACAATTTCGGTATTATAATGAATAGCCACACCACATTTCTGAAGTTCGTGCAGCATTCCTTCAACAATCTTGTACATCCCACCCTTAACATTGTAATATCCATCGTGCTTCAGCTCGGTATAATTAAGTAAAGAAAAGACGGCAGATGTCTCAAAAGGAGTTGATCCAAGGAAAAAAGCAACAAGAGAAAAGATCACCTTTGCCTCGTATGACGAAAAATACTTCCCGACATGACGCCAGTACGAACGGAACAGTTTAGGTGAATGAGAGAGCGGCACTTGTGCCAGCGCAGCAGCATAACTAAACAGAGAATAGAAATTACGTTTTACGACAGGGTACTCGGTAGCGTGAAAAAAGCGACCGGCATCATCGAGATACCGATTTACTCTTTCCTTAAAAAACGGCTCATCCGCAAATTCAGCAGCAAGTTTATCAATATCCTTATACACCAGGTAGTATTTATCCCTGCCGCTGAAAGAGACCGAATACAAGGGATCAAGTTCAACAAACTCAAAGGGCATATCAATTCCACAATCGCCGGCAAAGCTTCTGAACTCATAACTCATAGAAAAAAAAGTAGGACCAGTATCAAACGTAAATCCATCTTTTTTCAATTGGTTTAACCGGCCACCGGGTTGATGGTATTTTTCGATCATTTCAACAGAATAACCTAATTTAGCGAGCCGTAAGCCGGTGGTTAAACCACCAAGTCCGGTACCGATAATCATTACTTTTTTAGCCATACGCTGAATAACCGCAAAAATAACTAATTTTGCATAATTCCATTATTTCCAGTAACAGACAGATTCATGCGGCAAAAACAGCTTGTAAATACGCTTTTAATAATTGTATACATCACAGGTATTGCAGGATTAGGATTTGATCAAACACGCACGTATATTGCCACACTTACTCCGTTAATTTTGCTTTCAGGCACAATAGCTATTTTCTATCTGCACCGTCCATTTACCCTGGCATTTCTTCTGTTTGCCATTATAATTGTAATTACAGCTCTGGCCGTTGAGATTGCAGGTGTTAAAACGGGAAAAATTTTCGGACACTATTCCTACCGTGGGACGCTAGGGACTGAAATCTTCGGGACACCACTAATCATGGGCGTTTTGTGGCTTCAGATAGTTTATAGTGCGATTATCATTATTAACAGTATTACTACCAACTATTTTATCAAATGTTTAACAGGCGCAGCCATTTTAACCATTTTCGACTTTATTCTTGAGCCGGCAGCCCGTTTAATGGACTGGTGGCAATGGGAATTCAACCGTGTACCCGTTCAAAACTATGGTGCATGGTTCGCCCTGTCATTCTTTTTTATCATGATCTTTGACGAACATGCAAAAAATACGGCTAATACACCCGCCATTACATTAATCGGACTGCAGGTTCTATTTTTCTTAGCGATCAATATAATGGTATAAAAATGTCAAAATATTTTAGTTGTTTTATTTTTTTTCTTCCGCTAATAATTCATGGACAGGATGAGAACTACCAGACGCTTGACTGCAATTGCAAACTATACAAAGCGTACACCGAAGGAAAAATGGAATTATGGCCACGGTATATCCAGGATATGGAAAAAAGATATATAGCAACCCAGATGGATTACTGCCTGTTTCAGTTAACCTTTGCACATTTCGGTTACACCGGTTATTTGATCAGTAAAAACAGAAATGATGAAGCAACGTCACAGTTGAAAAAAACCGAGTATTATGTTAACCTGCTAATCAAACGAAAGGCATATCTTTCGAGAACTGAAGCGCTGAAAGGATCACTAAAAGCCCTGCGCATTGCATTACAACCATCAACAGCAACAATATACGCGCGATCCAGTCAGCACCATATCCACAAAGCCATTGAAATTGACAGTACCTGTCCGTATGGATGGGTAGAACATGGAGTATTCACCTATCACATGCCAAAAATATTTGGCGGAAGCTATAAAACAGCAGCCATGCATTTTGAAAAAGCCCTCCGTTATTTTGAGAAAGACAAAAGCATGCTGGTTTGTAACTGGTATTACCTGAACACCCACCTTTGGCTGATCAAAAGCTATGAGCAGCAGGGAAAACACACAGAAGCAAAAAAAATCTATCAGAAACTGCGCAAAACAGAACCGGCATTAAAGCTGGATATTAGTGGTTTGGAATAATTATGTTTAGATGGTGGCTTCGAGCGGCTCAGCCACCGACTGGAGTGGCTCCAGCAGCAATATGTTGAAAAAAGGATTAGGTTACCGAATACAAATCGTGAGCCACTATTTAAGTCCGCTGAGTTTTTTTATCTCATTCAGCTTATTCAGCGCTTCGATGGGAGTAAGATGATTGACATCAATACCGGCGATCTGGTCGCGGATAGATTTTAACACAGGGTCGTCGAGTTGAAAAAAGGATAACTGCAAACCTTCCCTGTTTTTAATCTCGCTTACAGGGCGCACCACCTCTTTACTTTCTCCTGTTCCTTCGAGTGTTTTCATCACCTCTCCCGCCCTTTTAACAACGCTGAGGGGCATACCAGCCATACGCGCCACATGAATCCCGAAACTGTGCGCGCTGCCGCCGGGTTTCAGTTTACGGAGAAACAACAC
>CAZRNJ010000300.1:0-2979 GCA_964601385.1 uncultured Bacteroidales bacterium
CCTGCATCTAAATGGCCAACAGCCAATTCAAAGTACTCTGTGAATAATTGTTGTGCTACTGTTTCTCCGCTGATAGAAAATAATGAAAACCGGAAAAGAGTTGAAGGTTGATTAACGGCTATATGCAGTAAATTCTTTGCCGGGATGGGATAGATATTAATTGATGGCGGGTTGGCATTTTGTACCTTTTTAACCGAAACATCAGCCCAGAATTTACTGCCTACTACCGGCCTCACCATCAGTGATCCGGTAAAGGATGTTGTGTTCCATTGGTTATCGCTCAAATTATAGAATACCTCCGATGATGTATTCCGGTTTAAATCAAAACCAACATTCAAAAATGCCTCTTTTGTTTGTACCCAACCGAAATAATATACTCCCTTATTAAGTACAAACGGATTATCTAGCCGGTAACGGTAGAAACGGTTTAATCCAAGATATTTCACTGTATTGTCATCTGTTGACTCTTGATAAATTATTGATCCCGGCTTGCCTTTGTTGTCATTCCATACGGTGAGTTTGAATTTTATGGAAGATAAGGTTGTGTCGGCGCTGCTTACAAACAAGATATCTATACCATGCAATGAGTCGGTTTTACAAATCTCGTACCGGTTAGCTACAGCGCCTGATTTGGTTCCCTGGCCTTTCAATCCATAGCCGGCTTCGGCGGTGGCGTCATCATAACTGTAATAATTATAAAAACGCTGTTCGTGAACCAGTGTATCATTTCTTTTATTGATGTCGTCTCCATCCGTTTTCAGATAAGCAATAACATAATACAAAACCCAGTCGTCGCCTGCATAGGCCGGATCGTCAAAACTATAGTTGAGAGATGCGTTAAGAAATACCTTATCAAATCCTCCCAGGTCAGTATCATCTCCTTCAGATGCTGTATCAAGCAAGGTGTAATTCTTATCACGGAATTCAAAATTCCTGATAGCTCTGCCGGTTGAGTAAAGATTGCGGTAAACAATCGGCAGGAAACTGTTTTTTTGGTTCACATAGTCGGATAGAAAATGTTGATATGGCATGCGATAATACTTTTTTAAAACCGAACCGAGCGGCTCACAGTAAGCAATATCTTTAAACAATAAATCGCCGGCATTTCTTGATTTGTCGAGCCGCACATAATCAATATTCCAGATGTCAACATTGGAGCGTGCTCCGGGAACACTGAAATCTTTGGACAAACTGGCAAAATTTCTGAATCTGAACCTGAAACCGTCTTGTAAAAACCGTGAATCACGGATAGGCAATAAAACTTGTTTAAACAGCACAACTGAATCGCTGGCAATATTCCATACTTTTATCCATTCATTTAATGACGGACAATAAAAATCAACACACAACGAATCTCTTGTTTCAGGTGGATCTATAAGTCCGCCCGGTTGATAGAAAAAACTAAGATATACCGAGTCGGCGGCTGTTATGGTGTCACGTCTGGCCTGATCCCGTAAGAAAGGATAGTAGGTCCCGTTGCTGAAATAGTAAAACGTGTCGGATACTGCAATATAAAAATATTGATTGAACAATACTATGCTGTCTTTAACATGGTTAATGCGCTGTACAGTTAGTGTATCCTGAATAATAATGGAATCAATAACAGAAACAATAGATTGGATCAGCAGTGTATCATAATTTGATACCCGTACCTCGCTGATGATTGTGTCGGTAATTACTGTATCATTGGCAAAACTGGCTGTTAGTTTTATGGTATCGTAAACGGTGAATGTGTTCACCATGCGGTAGATTGTATCTATACGGGTATATAATTGGTCTGCCGTATCGTAAAAATTGCTGTCTTTGCATGGAATATATTGTGTTGCAGGTTTTGCAAACAGTGAGTCTGCAGGCAAATAGGATGATAAAATATTCGAATAAAAATAGAAATCAGTAAATGTGAGAACTAATTTAGTATTGGAATCAATAATCAGCGTATCAAGGTATCCGAGTTTTATTGGTATGGATGTGAGTGTGTCGGCGCCAAAGGAGGCAGTTGATGCTTGGCGGTAGATTTTGCCGTCCGCATCTATCGCATCAAACGATGCAACGCCAATGGTTGGCGGGTCAACTGCCATGGTTGAATTGATGAATACATCCCAGTCGGTCCATTTGGTGCTGTCGGGAAACACCGCCCGTCCTGAAAAGTCATCAATAAATGGGAGCCCGTGCATTTTGGCTTGAACAGATAGCGCTTTCCGTATGATCCGTTGTTTGTTACAATCCTCCACAGTTGTATTAACTTCAAGCCCAGTGAGGTACTCCTGGGCAAAGACGCTGATTGGGATAAAGAGAAAAAACAGAAAAGCAGTTTTATTCATTTGCCGTTGTATCATTTTGTGTTAATGCGGCTATGCGTATAGTATCTGCAGTCATCCAAAGGTCAATTGATGAACCAAGCGGTACAGGTATACCATCTTCCGGATCAGGATTCTGCTTCCAGACAACCGAATTGGCGGAGTCCAGATAGGTTACTGCATATTTATCATAGATTACTGCCCCTTCATTAAGCATTGACTGTAATAGCTGTGATCTTACCTGTCGAAGTGTCATTCCGGTAAGACGCGGCGGTAATATGGTTTTGGCGCTGTATCCGTTACCCAGTACAAGATCAATGCGTGTTCCTTTATAGATTGGTGTTTTTGGGGCTACTGATTTTCCGGCTACCCGCTGGTAAAGAACATTG
Source organism: uncultured Bacteroidales bacterium (assembly GCA_964601385.1). Lineage (GTDB taxonomy): Bacteria > Bacteroidota > Bacteroidia > Bacteroidales > JBBRXJ01 > CAZRNJ01. The sequence goes on from CAZRNJ010000300.1 coordinate 2,687, forward strand.
TTTATGGCCATGTCGGGGATATATGTGAGTTTCCCGATTTCCAGCCCGTTCGTCTCTAATATTGCCTGTGCCTGACGCAGAGATACGCCGATAACATTCGGCATCAATATCTTCTCCGGTTGATTGGCATTTAACGTCAGCAATATTCGCCTGTTCTTTTTAACCTTAAAGCCCGGTGGCGGATTCTGATCAATAATCGTGCCTTTTTTGATATTTTGCTGAAAGATTGAGTCAATAACTATAATACGCAGATGCTTCTTTTCAGCAATACTATGAACCTCTTTGAGCGACAT
>CAZRNJ010000301.1:0-2978 GCA_964601385.1 uncultured Bacteroidales bacterium
AAATAATATTTAAAAATCATTTAAAATGGTATAATTATGAGCGTAAACATGGACAGATTGGTCGTATAACGCCATATCAAAAATGGACTGAATATTTTACCGGTCATCCGGAAAAAAAGCATATCTTTGAAACGATAAACAAAGCAGAAACAGGCTCTGCTGGAGAGCAACTTGTAAGGAATAGTTTATCCAACGATGAAAATATGGAAGGAATATTGAATAATATTCCTTAAAAAACTCATTTTTTTCAGGAGTCAATAGCCCTAAACTTCTGAGAAAAAATCATCCAATTATATGGGGTCTAAGACAATATAAATATACCATCGGGCAGGATTTAAAGCGTGATGCTCTGGTTTTGGTGCGAGGTGTTTACAGGGTAAACAAATCAAACGATAAAGCACAGCATTTTGTACAGTTACTTGATGATAACCCGTCCATCCAAGGAATCATGACTTATTCAATTTATTACAAATCAGCAATATAGATGAATAATCATACCTAAAACTGATATGAATCTGCTAATTTTACCCAATATTTTTAAACTCTCGTTTTTTTTAGTTAACATTGCAATCCGATTTTTTAAATTAATTGCGATATGAAACTCATGAAAGTTGTTGAAGCCACCAATACAGTGGATAAGAATTATCCCGATTTTAAGGCCGGCGATACCATAACGGTATTTTATAAAATCAAAGAAGGCAACAAAGAGAGAACCCAGTTCTTTAAAGGCACTGTTATCCAACGTAAGGGCAGTGGCAACACCGAGACCTTCACCATCCGCAAGATATCGGGCAGTGTGGGCGTAGAACGCATCTTCCCCCTTAAATCACCGGTTATCGAAAAAATCGAACTGAACAAAAAAGGCAAGGTACGCCGCGCTCGTCTCTTCTACCTGCGCGATACCATTGGCAAGCGTTCTAAAATCAAGGAAAAGAAAGTAGCTGTTGTTCAGGAACAACTACCCGAGCCGGCTGCTGCTGCTGAAACAAAATAGTTTTCGTTTTTTTCTGATTTCAGGGCAAAATAAAAACTTCCCTATTTCGAGTTTCTGTACTGATTTTATCACGTATTTCACGCATCATTTTTACGGCGTCAAACGATTTTTCTTTTTTATCTTCATAATATAATAAGTCTTTAGGACTTCGTATTTCAATCATTGGGTATATCAAAAAGGGAAATCACTTTTCGAACCGGATGGTTCCATCTTCTCAATCTCCGGTTTCTGAGCAAGCTGATGAACAGTATTTGCCCGGATATAGATTGCTTTAAAGGGTGGGTCAACCGGGCACGCATACTCACATGCGCCGCAGCCAATACATATTTCAGGCGTTACTTCAGGGATCATCAGGTCGTTTTTATAGGGCACCATGTTCACCGCCTTGGTGGGACAATGCTCTGAGCATGCGCCGCAGGAAGTCTCGTCGGTATACACCACGCAGTTCTTCTTCTCGAACCGTGCAATACCAATCTGCGTAATATGTTTCTGCTCCACTGTCAGCTTTTGGATTGCGCCTGCAGGACATACCTCGGAGCATAGCGTGCAATCGTAGGAGCAGTAATTTACGGTATTGTCAAGCCGTGGTTGTAATATTCCCTGCCATCCGTATTCGTAGGTCGAGGGCTGGAGAACATGCGTAGGACAAACACTCACGCACAGATGACAACCGGTGCAGTGAACATTAAAATGCTCATGACTAACTGATCCGGGCGGACTGACAGCATGCGGTTTATCATTAAGCACCATACCGTCATAAGCCGTCCCGCTTTTATGCTTTTTATATTGACCTGCTATTGCCTTTGTGGCAAATGGTGCTCCGGCAAACAGGGCGGTAAATGCAATCATAAAATTGCGCCGGCCTTCTTCTTTCTGTTTGCTAATCTGGCGCAAACGAATAACATTCCTGTAATTAATCGCATCATACGCACACTCATCCATACAATTAAAACAACCGATACACCGGCTAAAATCAACTGTTTCGTTTATCACGTCAATACAGTTCGCCTTGCATACTGTAACACATTTGAGACAGCGGGTACATTTTTTTTCTTCAATCCTGATTTGGAACAGGGAAGCCAGCGAAAAACGTGACAGCAAGCTGCCTACAGGGCAAATGGTATTACAGAACAAACGGCCATGGAACATTGCCATCCAGATAACCACTACAGCCATAGCTGACGTCACCAGCAATGAAAAAAATACCGGCCGGGCCACCGAAACAGGGTAAACTGAATAGATGCCGGCATCCTGCAACATCGCCGACAGCCAATTGTTCAGATGCAATACCACAGGGAACAGCAGGTTGCTGCTTATCCGGCCATAGATGCTGTACGGATCAAGCAGAATAAACAAAACAATATTATGCATAATAAACAGAACAATAGCAACAATCAGTATTCCGTAGCGTACTACATTATAGGGCTTTCTAAACCTGAATATTTTCTGTATCCGCAATTTTTTCATGATCCAGATAACGATATCCTGCATAGTTCCAAGCGGACAAAGCAACGAACAATAGAGGCGACCTACCAGCAATGATAAAATCAGCACGACGATAAACCCCGATGCAATAAAAACCGGAGCATGCAAAAATTTAAGAAATGATGGGATAAACTGAAAAAACATGATATGCTGCTTCCCTGATGCAGGAAGCAATTCGCGAAAGTCAATAAAAGCAAAGGTAATAACCAGGATAAAAAAAAGCGAAATCGTAATCCGCAGGGGCTTTAACACTCTTGTGAAATTCATCGGCACAAAGATTATCCCATTTTAATCCGGTCAATATTCAGCTTGTCGAGCAGCATGCTACCCAATTTCAGGTTATGAGCGATCTTGATATGGCCTATCTCGTCGGGTTCTTTGCCAAAAAGCTTCGTTGCTGCCGCATCGGCCGCCACGATGTCGCGTGACACGATGAGTGAATTCATTTCTGTAACATCCTCCACCGAAACACCGCGGGGGCCGTTGCGCATGATGACCC
>CAZRNJ010000302.1:0-2929 GCA_964601385.1 uncultured Bacteroidales bacterium
TAATTAGGGGGGGTATTTTTATCCTGTCGCCCAAGGTATTTGGTTAATAGGTTTGTTGTTCAGGATAATTTTCGTCTTGCTGCTGACCGGGATTATTGTTGTTATTATCGGAAGAATCGTTTTTATTCTTTTTAAAACGTTCGCGTTTTTCGGCTCGGTAATGCCACTCCTGAATATTTCCGGCTGTATCAAGATATTCGGCCCAGAACTCTTTAGCCGTCAGGCGGAGGATTGTTTTACGCTCAGTTTCTATATCGCCATTGCGGTCAGTGGTAAGTATAAGTTGGTCGCCGTCTATATCCCATTTGCCTTTAGGATACGGATTGGCTACATAAAAAAATTCACCTGACTTTTCGAAAATGATTTCACCAATGACGGCTGTGTGGGAAATATCTATATCCAGCCCGTTTACTCTGATTTTTTCCGGAAGCCAGTCATGACATAACCGTGCTTTTCGTGTGCGTAAACTCAGGTCGGGACCGTCTTCAAATTTACCGCAAGATGCAAGCCATAAACCGGTAAAGCAAACAAGCGTAATTATGTGTTTTGAAGCCATAGTTATAACAAAAATACCTATTTTTCTTTTGTCAGGCAATCTACAATCTCCCCGATGTACATCCGGTGATAATCGTTATTTGAATAAACGGCTTTAAGCACTTCGGGATTAAGGATATTTTGCTGTTGTATGGTGTGGTGATAGTTTTTTTTGCATTCAATTACCAGTGAGGCCTGTTCAAAGTAAACATTTCCGTGTTTGGTTGTTAATGGTTTGAGGCCTGTTTCTTTTATTTTATTTTTATCTCTCCCTGAGTATTTGCCGCAGTAAATCAGTATGTTATTGTGGTTGTGGTCCAGAAAACTAAGCGTGAAATAAGGGTTATTTTCGATAAATTCAAATGTGTAACGGCTTTCCCGTACAAAGATAAAGGCCACAGGTTTATACCACAGGATGCCCATTCCGCCCCAGCTTGCTGTCATGGTGTTGAACAACTTTGGTTCTCCTGCTGTAATCAGCATCCATTCATCGTTCAGTTGTGCGAAGAGATGGTTTATCTGCTGATGCGAAACTGATTTAAAAATACTCATGGTTTCAGTGCATTAAAAGGACTGTTGCATAACATTCAACTCCTTCAGATGCGCCCACAAATCCGAGCTTTTCACCGGTTGTGGCTTTAATGGAGATGTCGGTCTCGGGAATTTGCAAAATGGCCGCCAGCGTGGTTATCATTGCCGGTACATGATTATTAATTTTTGGCTGTTGTAAACAGAGCGTTACGTCAATATTGCCAATAGTGTATCCGGCTTTTCTGATGATCCCGCAGGTTTTTTCAAGAAGTATTTTACTGTCAATTCCTTTTAGTTGTTCGTTGGTGTCGGGGAAGTGATGGCCAATATCACGCATTCCGGCAGCACCGAGTAATGCATCCATAATGGCATGTATGATTACATCCCCATCGGAGTGAGCCACGGCTCCCAGATCAGAACTCACATGAATACCCCCCAGCCAAAGCGGAAGTCCGCTGTTCAGCCGGTGTATATCATATCCAAATCCGATACGGGGCCTGATCATTGTTTCTTATTTGGTGTTTGAGTGGCCAGGTTAAAGATTAGTGAAAACCGGACGGTATTAGCCATTGGGTTATTGTTGTAATACCGGGGGATCAGGTATGCAAAATCGAGTCCCAGTGTGTTTAGCCGGAGCCCGAGTCCTACCGTGTAATATTTACGGTTTCCTTTTCGCAGGTTTTCGTTAAAATAGCCGGCGCGAATGGCAAATTGTTTGTTGTACCAGTATTCGGTGCCCAACGAATAAGTGACCTCCTGCAGTTCTTCTTTAAATACATTGCGCCTTCCGTTTTCAGCAATTCCCGGCGCATCGTAAAATGATTGAAACATTCCGGCTGCTACCGAAACATTCGGGTCTTTACCCCATTTAATAATTTCATCGCCACCGCGTACAGTGTCGCCATTGCGGTCTATTTCACCGATATTAAAGTATTCGGGTGTAGTTGGAACAAGCAGTTTGTTCCCTTCGGCAGTGATTGTAAGCCAGTTATATTGGTCTATTTTGAATGTGTATGCCGAGCCCAACCGCATATTGATGGGTATGAATTCATCGGTTTCTTCGGTGTACGAAATTTTTGTGCCAATGTTCGAAATGTTTAATCCAAATGCAAGGATGCCTTCGGTTTCGCCTGCAACAACATTTTTTTGATAATAGGTTGATACATCAGTAGCATAGGAAATACCCGGTTTTGATTCGAAATCACCGATAGTCCCATATCCGGCCAGGTTTGAATGGATGAAACGGAAGGCAACACTACCTGAAATAACCTTTGAAAACAGCCGGGTATATGCACCATCAATGGCAAATTCGCGGGCCCGGTGTACTTGTCCCGTTTGCTCGCCGTAATTATCAGTAAAAATGATATCTCCCAATGAAAAATAGAGCAATGATCCACCAATAACTTGTTGTTTATCAATTCGTTGGTATCCCGAAAGATAAGCCAGATAGATATCGTCTACCAGGTTCCGGAGCCAGGGGGTGAAGGTAAGCGAAAGCCCTGTTTTATGTTCAACAAAGGCGTATTTAGCAGGGTTCCAATGCATTGAATTGGCATCGGGCGAAGTTGCCACGCCGGCATCTCCCATTGCTCCTGCTCTTGAATCGGGGGCAATAGTAAGAAAAGGTACAGCAGATTGAACCGGGTTTGAGTCCTTTTCTTTGCCAACAAGTTCACTAACATCACTAATCTGGCTATTGGCAGAAAGAGTGGAGAGGGCAAAAAACAGCAATAGATTTCTTTTGTTCAGAAAGGTCATAATTCATTAATAAAGAGCTGCGAAATTATCTTAAAATAACTAATTTTTCAATTTTTTCAACCGTTTTCCCATTACAACGTACTTTTAGCCGGTATATGTATACACC
>CAZRNJ010000303.1:0-2904 GCA_964601385.1 uncultured Bacteroidales bacterium
TCGTAATCAGGAATATTACAGCCAACACCAATGCGACGCTGGTACTGAACCGTCCAATACAACTTCAGGTTATTCGCAATAAATCAGGGCAAACCGGCAGAATAAGCAATGTAACCATCAGCAACTTTACATGCAACACACAGGGCAGGATACTGCTGACTGCCGAAAAGGGTTGTGTTATTGAAAATGTTGTTTTACGGGATATTATTTTAAACTATCCGATGATTGAGGACCCGGGCTTATACGGCAGCGATGCACGAAGCGGGCAATATCCCGATCCACGCGAACATCCGGAAGCAGTGATCGCTGCTGCGGCTGTTGTTGCCGACAATATTCAAAACCTGGTCATTGACAACCTTATCATCAATTGGCCACAGACAACAACCATACCTGCCCAATGGAACCATCCGGAGAAGATAGAAAACGGATCAACACGTATCCATAAAATTACGAACAATAAAACACGCCAAACCGAATTCTCGGTTTTATGGGGGAAAGAACTGCAGAATGGATACATCTTTACTCCTCTGTCCCAGGCATCAGCTAATCATCTGAAAAAATATATACTCACCAATTCAACAATAAAAATCAATGAAAAAAAATAAAATCATGAAACATCTTGGAATTAGTATACTTGTGTTCTTCGCTCTGATATCATGCCAGAAACCGGCAAAAAAGGCAACCGACGAAGCATCAGCCACTAAAGATACACTGATAACCATCGAGAATAAGTCGGCCATTCTTACCATCAGTTTGTTTGGTGGCGCATATATTGATTTCCGTTTGAACGGGACAGATATCAATCCACTCAGTTTCAGAACTGCCGAGGCAGATATGCCCATCAATAACCGCAAGGGAGCCCCATTCCAGGGTCACTTCATTTGTCTGGGACGCTGGGGTGCGCCTACAGCCGGAGAAATTGAAGCAGGAGTACCTCATAACGGACAGGCCACCAACACCATTTGGACACGCGAAAAAATCAGTGATAACCGCAGAATCGTAATGAGCAACTACGCACCGCGCGATGGTATGGGTATCCTGCGTAATATCCGGTTGATTGGCGAGCAGTCATTGTTTCATGTCACCGAAGAAATAAAAAACGGGACCACTATTGCACGTCTGAACAATGTTGTACAGCATGCCACCTTTGCACCGCCTTTTCTGGATGAAACGACAGTTGTTAACAGCAATGCAGGCAAGGGTTTTCTACAGGCATTATGTTATCCTGATCCTCATAAATATGAATTCACCTGGCCAAATGGTTACCTGGATGAAAAAAAGAGGCCTGTTGATTTAACCAGCAGCGCGACGGGTGAAAGTTATGTGTCAACACATATTTTTACCGATGAATACGGATGGGTTGCTGCTTACACCCCTTCAAAAGAACTGCTGATCGGATACATCTGGCCAACAAAAGAATATCCGTTTCTGAATGTCTGGCACGAAGTAAAAAACAACAAGCCATGGGCAAAAGGACTTGAGTTCGGGACCACAGGCATTGGCAAACCCTATCAGGACTTGCTTGCTGTTGATACCCGCTTCCATGGTATCAACTCGTTCGAACTATTAGATGCAGGACAATCGGTAACAAAATCGTTTGTCTGTTTCCTGCTTAAAATTCCTTCCGATTATAAAGGAATAGAAAAAATTGAGATGGATGGAACACGCATCATCATCCGCGAAAAAGGAAACAGGCGGAGCGATGAATTTGCATTTAATGGGTTCAATAAATAATACCGATTGTACAAATGCAATTGTCCACTGTAAATGAACTAAATTATAATTCCAAATGGTATTATAAGGCGCAGGATTATTGAAGCCATGAATAAATCTCCTTTTTATGTAACTCTGTAAGTATTGAGTTGCGGGCTTTCAATTCAAGCCGGATATCAGTGGTTTTTTCGATAAGATGTTGACGCATCTTTTTAAACATGCTGCCCGTAGCCAGTTTATAGGTTACAAATAATCCGGTTTTTTTATTCCGCAAATCAGCAAGTTGCTTCACCATCTCAGTCCATGGCTTAGCCGGATGCTGTGCAAAGAAAAACAATCCATGTGTCCAGCAGCCCAACAGAACAGCATCGGCTTTATTAACTGCGTCCGCATCAACTCTTTCATCGCTGAAGCAGTTCACTTCATTCCCTGATGATTTTAAAAAAGCGGCGATCTCCTCGGCAAACTGTTTCGTAATGCCTGTTCGACTGGTGTAAATAACTACAATGTTCTTCATCATTATTATTTTTGGTTAATACTTTTATACCGGCTTTTGGACAACAATTGTACGGGACAAAAAAATCCATGGCCTGGCTATAATCCGGTAGCCCACACCGGTCAGGTCCTTACACATTTCAACAAACTCATTGTATGTGACATGAAAAACCGGCTCGGATATATACAATACACCACCGGGATTAAGCATAGAAAACAATTCGCTGAAGAATTTTATGCGGTTAGGCACCTCGTGCACTACATAAAATGCCAGAGCAAAATCAATTTTCAACTGCACACCGATAGAGTTTTCATTGCATTGATGCAATAAAATATTTTGTTCACATGCGGTTCCTTTTACTTTATGACTAAGCATATTAAGCATCTGTGGCTGAAGGTCAACAGCATACACCGTTCCATTCTGACCAGTCATACGTGCCATAGGTATAGAAAAAAAACCCGGGCCGCAGCCAAAATCAAGGATTTTCATCCCCGGTTTAACATAATTCTTTAATAAACGATAGGGATTGGATAAAAGCCGCCGTAAACGGGTATCAAGCTTTCCTGCCTTTTCAACCGGACAAACTCTGTGATTTAAATCTTTCATTTCAAAATAAACAACACTTTTTTTATAAAAAACATGTCTTAGACCCCATATAATTGGATGATTTTTTCTCAGAAGTTTAGGGCTATTGA
>CAZRNJ010000304.1:0-2888 GCA_964601385.1 uncultured Bacteroidales bacterium
AACCAGTTGTTAAGTTGATAAAAATCTATGATTACAGTTGATTGCTTATATAGATTAATTAAAATATTTGAATTATACAGATGTGCCGGTCCATCCATTGTTGGAAAGAATTTTGTAGTTGAAATAAAACATATTGAAAAAAATAGCAATAAATAGAAAAGGAATGGTTCAATAATAGTTTTTATTTCTGTTCTTAATATCATTTTAAAAAAGTGATTTTTATACATAATTAAATATAAATTAGGGATTTACAATCATTCGTTTTGAGTCTATCTCCTGGTTATCAATGTTTAATGAATAGTAATATATTCCAGGTATTAATTCCCCGCTACCCCGCTACCGCGCGATTGTATCGCGTGGTTCTTAATTCAAATCAGCTACTATAATATCTTTTAGAAGTCTCATATGTTAAAAATAGTATTTTTTTGCTAATAAAAAAGTTGATGTTCCTATGTCGTTTATCACGAGATACAATCGCGCGGTAGCAGGGCCATCCGAGCAATTTTTTTCCTTTAATCAAGGGAATCTTTCAATCCTTCAAATCATGGTTCAGACATCTTCATTCAATCCGCAATCAAGGTTCAGACAATTTAGTCACGGGCTGCAAGTATGCGTCGGCGGGGTTGTTATTGAACTATGACTTTTACAACTTATAAATCATTGGCGCAGACCCAGTGTCCCGATATAATGCTCTTTGATCTTTTTCTCAATTTCGGCCATTAATTCCGGGTTATCGCGCATCAGATCGCGCACCGAATCGCGTCCCTGCCCCAGCTTAGTGTCGCCATAGCTAAACCATGAACCACTCTTTTTTATGATTTCAAGCTCTGAGCCCAAATCAACAATCTCACCCGTGCGTGAGATTCCTTCACCATAAAGGATATCGAAATCGGCTTTACGGAAAGGCGGAGCCAGTTTATTCTTAACAACTTTAACACGTGTACGGTTTCCAAAAATCTCCTCTCCTTCTTTCAATTGACCGGTACGACGAATATCGAGACGGATAGATGCATAGAATTTTAATGCATTTCCGCCGGTGGTTGTTTCCGGATTTCCAAACATCACTCCAATTTTTTCACGAAGCTGATTGATAAAGACACAGCAGGTATTTGTTTTATTAATATTAGACGTGAGTTTGCGAAGCGCCTGTGACATAAGCCGCGCCTGCAGTCCCAGTTTTGAGTCACCCATTTCTCCTTCCAGTTCGGCCTTAGGAGTAAGCGCGGCCACCGAGTCAATCACGATAATATCCACAGCGCCTGAACGGATAAGATGATCGGTAATTTCCAATGCCTGTTCGCCATTATCGGGTTGGGAAATCAGTAGGTTTTCAATATCTACCCCCAATTTTTGAGCATAAAAACTATCAAATGCATTCTCTGCATCAATAAACGCCGCAATTCCTCCGGCTTTTTGTGCCTCAGCCATTGCATGAATGGCAAGGGTTGTTTTTCCCGACGACTCAGGGCCAAAAATCTCGATAACTCTTCCGCGCGGATAACCGCCGATACCGAGAGCAACATCAAGCGAAATTGAGCCGGAAGGAATTACCGGAACATTATCAACAGCGTTGTCGCTTAATTTCATGATTGTGCCTTTGCCAAAACCTTTCTCGATTTTTTCGAGCGTAAGCTGAAGGGCTTTCATCTTTTCTTTGTTCACCGGTTGTGATTTATCCTTCACATCCTTCGTTTCTTTTGCTTCTTTTGTTTCTTTTTCCATGTGTCTTTTTTACTGAAAATTTTAGTCGAGTATTTGTTGTGTATGATTAGCCGTTTCAACTTTATCAATCACTTTAATAATAATTCCATCGCCATCAATTACATAAGTTTTCCGTAAAACGCCTTCGCCGGTTTTTCCATAGCTTACTTTCTCTCCCCATGCATTATACAATTTGAGTATCTGGTGTGATGTGTCGGCGATTAAAATAAAAGGCAGATTATATTTTCCGGAAAATTTCTGATGTGATAATTCATTGTCAGGACTTACACCGATAACCACATATTGTTTTTGGGTAAGCGTGCTGTAATTATCCCTCAGATTGCATGCCTCAGCCGTACAACCGGGAGTATCATCTTTGGGATAAAAATAAAGCACTACCTTTTTACCGCGAAATTCAGCCAGTGTAATTACGTTGCCATTCTGATCCTTGCCGGTAAAGCCAGGGGCTTTGTCTCCGGGTTTTAATTGTGCCATAGCTTCTGTGAATAATACGTTTGCTGTGATTATTGCAATATAACCGATTGATTGATAAAACTTCATTATTTTTACAAACCCTAAACATAACATAAAAACTCCCACAGGTGAACTGTTTTCAAAATAACTTATTAACAAGCACGAAAAAAACTTACTTAGAAGTGATTAAAATCATTTTGTGGTTCTTTATTCTTCCCTCTCTATCATGTTTTTCCCAACGGATCGCCGAACAAATGGCCGATGCTGCCAGACAGGCCTTTGAGGAAAATAATTATGAAGAAGCGCTTTCACTTTACGAACAACTGATTTCGGAAAAACCAAAAAATGTACATTATCATTACTATGCTGGCTTATGCCTGATGAATACTAACGGCGACCCGGAAAAAGCAATATATCATTTCAATTGCGCACATAGCGGGTATACAACTGCCGAAATAAAAACACATTTAGCAAAGGCATATCTACTTAATTATCAGCCGGATATGACAATTTCGCTGCTATCACACAATCCCGAAGGTCAGCAACAGTCGGCGCTTCTGTCCAATGCACGCATCTTAAAAGAAAAAACCAGGTCGTTTATCCCTCAAAAATGTGATTATGTTACAGAAACAAGTATGGATTTTTTGTACGATACTTTAAAAAGCATTTGCAAACGCTTAAACAAGGGACCTGAACCAATAACGCTTATGCGG
>CAZRNJ010000305.1:0-2856 GCA_964601385.1 uncultured Bacteroidales bacterium
GCATTGGGCTTGCCTGCTATAACAACTGGTATGCCGTTAACAATTGAGTTGCCTGAAGTAAACGAATCGAGTAGTTTGCCGATTTCGTTGTTAATGTTGGATGCCAGAATCTTTAGCTGTTGTCTGTCTGCAAATTCAACGTCTTCCTGACTGAAATCAAGTTCAAGTTCTATTAATGCCGAAAATTCGATTAGTTGCTTGCGAAGGTTTCTGATTTTCTCTGATGTGCCCCCCTTCAACTGTTGTATGGCAATACGATGTGACTGTTCTGATGATGCAGCAATAAGGGCTGCAACGCTTTCGGCCTGTATCAGATCAATCTTGCCGTTTAAAAAGGCGCGCTGTGTGAATTCGCCTGGTTCTGCCGGTCTTGCCCCGTTATTAATCAGCAGTTGTATGATACGATTGCGGATATATGGTGAACCATGACAGTATATTTCGGCCATATCCTCGCCCGTGTAGCTGTTAGGCCCGGTAAAATAACACCCCATTGCTTCGTCGAGCATCAACCCATTTTCTTTGATACTCCCAATGTACATTTGTCGTGATTTCGTTTTTGTTACCTTTTTGAGCCAAAATACCTTATTAAAGATTTGGATAGCTTCAGGCCCCGATATCCGTATGATCGCAATGGCGCCGGTCCCTGGTGCTGTTGCAGTTGCGCAAATCGTAGTTAGTTTATTCATAAGCAGTTACGATCAGTGATATTATTTGCAAAAATAGCCGATTAAACAAATGGTTTAATATTGATTTAATGGTTTTTTTAAAATAAAAGTTTTTTTTTGTGGTTCTATTTGTAAAGTGTAATTCTTTTTTATACTTTCGAATAATTTCGTAAGTTTTTGGCTTTATGCAAACTGACCTTAACCAAATACAAGATAATAAACCGGTTCTCCGGCTCAATGTTAAAGTTAGTCCTAATCCTTGTCAGGGCAACTTTAAAATTGAGGGTGATGATTTAATTAGACAGTGTGTGGTAACTGTCAGGAATATTCTTGGTAAACCGGTGTTTTACGTTGAACGGCCTTTGCAGTTACCCATCTTGGTTGATATTACCGGCTCGCCGGCCGGAGTGTATTTTATCAGTGCCGAGTGCGATACCGGCTTTTATTATGGCAAAATAGAACTTATGTAAAGGGGCGTTGGCTGTTTGCTTAACAGTTCTGCTTTTAGTTTTTCTAAGATGTTGTGAATATTAATTATTTATTCATTAATTTTGTCGTTCAAATTTATTTAAATGGCTTCAGATAGAGTTTATATTTTTGATACAACATTACGTGATGGAGAGCAGGTCCCGGGTTGTCAGCTAAATACAATCGAGAAAATTGAGGTGGCTAAGGCGCTTGAATATTTGGGCGTTGATATACTCGAAGCCGGGTTTCCCATTTCCAGCCCGGGTGATTTTAATTCAGTGGTTGAAATATCCAAAGCAATCCGCAAACCGGTAATCTGTGCTCTTACACGCGCCGTGAGAAAAGATATAGAGGTGGCTGCAGATGCCCTCCAGTATGCAAAGAAAAAGCGCATTCATACGGGTATTGGTACTTCTCCTTATCATATTAAATATAAATTTAACTCAACTCCTGAAGAGATTATTAGCCGTGCTGTTGATGCGGTTAAATATGCCCGGAAATTTGTTAATGATGTGGAATTTTATGCCGAGGATGCAGGCCGGAGCGAAAATGAATATCTGGCAAGGGTTTGCGAAGCTGTGATTAAGGCAGGAGCTACAGTTTTGAATATCCCTGATACTACGGGTTATACGTTACCGCATGAATACGGGGCTAAAATAAAATATCTCATGGAAAACGTGCGTGGTATCCATAAAGCAATTATTTCTACGCATTGTCATAACGATTTGGGTATGGCCACGGCAAATACGATGAGCGGTTTGCTTAATGGCGCACGTCAGGCCGAAGTTACTATTAACGGAATTGGCGAACGGGCCGGAAATACTTCTCTCGAAGAAGTGGTTATGATAATTAAGAGTCATAAAGATATTAAACTGACGACCAGTATTGACAGCAAACAGATTGCCAAGACCAGTCGGCTGGTATCAAACCTGATGCGTATGCCTGTGCAGCCGAATAAGGCCATTGTTGGCCGTAACGCATTTGCTCATTCATCAGGTATTCACCAGGATGGTGTTTTGAAAAACCGTGAGAATTACGAAATTATTGATCCAAAAGATGTGGGCATCAATGAGTCATCAATAGTGCTTACAGCCCGCAGCGGCAGAGCTGCATTGAAGCACCGGCTGGAAAAAATCGGCTACAAAAAGCTTGAGAAAAAACAGATGGATAAAATTTATGATAAGTTTTTAATATTAGCCGATAAAAAGAAACAACTGGATGATGATGATCTGATGATTCTGATGGACGATAAAAGTCCTGATGACCGTGGACTTAAGCTTGAGCACCTTCAGGTCGTTTGTGGAAAAACAGCTATCCCTGTTGCTACCGTTTCTGTTCGTATGTATGGGAAAGTACATACAATGACCTGTGAGGGAAACGGTCCGGTAGACGCAGCTATCAAAGCCGTTAAAGCTATTATTAAACGTAATCCGCGTATTGAAGAATTTTTAGTTCAGGCCATCACCAAAGGCAGCGACGACATTGGCAAAGTTCATATTCAGGTGAATAACAATGATGTTCATTATTATGGATTTGGTGCCAGTACAGATATTGTTACCGCTTCTGTTACTGCATACCTCGACGCTGTCTCACGTTTACTTGCAAGCGAGAAATAAAGCTGAATATCGTCTTCGCTTAGGCCTGCCCTCAAAAGCAGGTCTTTTTTATTTTAACCCAAATCTGTCAATAGGAATAAAATCTCTAATGACCGTCATTAGAGATT
>CAZRNJ010000306.1:0-2839 GCA_964601385.1 uncultured Bacteroidales bacterium
AGGATTTCGCCCATATTGTTCGTGAAGGTTCTTTCAATAACTGGTTGACCATCAATAAATATCTTGGTGTTTTTATCTTTTATCCTGATGTATAATTCATGCCATTGATTCATATCTTTAGCAAAAGCGCTAAGGTCTGTTGTCCATCCGTTGATATATATATCCCCAATATAAACTTTAGCCAGTGCAATGCATCCCGGGTTAATCATTGGAATAGTGATATAACCCTCGTTACACATGATGCTGACATTCGATTTCTGACACACATCTCCGCCTTCACGTACGTTGTTTTTAATTCGTGTTCGTAAAGCGAAATTATTGCCATCAACATTAAAATGCTTGACATTAAAATAATTAACATGAAAGGGATTAGATAAAACACTTAACTGATTTTTTGCCAGTTCTTGGGGTGAAACGTACAACCGGTTATTTGATATTAGCGAATCACCGGTGATATATCTGGGATGAATAATATCTTTGGGCAGATTAGGATTAATAGCCGATACCAGGGCTATCCATCCATTGGTGTATGCGAATAGTGGAATTTTTTTTAATTCCTGATCATTGGCTATTAGCAAAGCGTATTTGGGGCCGGGAATAAAATAGATGCGTGTCAGGAAATTATTTTTCTTAGTAACTGGAAATTTTTTAAAACTATCACCGGCTCTGATAAAAAAACTGTCGGCATCAATTTTTGAAATATCAAAATTAAACTTAACCGCAAAAGGTACAGGCCCTTTGGGATTTTCTGATTCAAAGATGAAATCTTTCTCATTTACATTGAGTACACGGGATATGGTTTCTATTTTTGGCAATAGTTTGGTGAGCCAGAATATACTCCCCGCTAAAATTGCTATTCCACCGGCAATGGCAAGTATTCGGGCCGGAGAGCCAAAGTGACGCTTGATTACGGGCGCAAGATCGGGTATGTGCTGGAGATTAACCGGATTATTACTTTTAAAATCCATCCAGTCATCATAACCTGTGAAAATAGACAGGGCATCAAGAGTGTTTGGGCCTACGTTCCCTTCGTAGCTTACTTTTCCCCATAAACGTTTTAGTGTGGTGACGCTTACCTGTATCTTGGTTTTTTCTGATATGATATCGCTGAGTTTGACAAAATCACGATGACGCCAGGTATTGCTGTCAGGCCATCCTAACTTTTTTTCCACCATCGTCATGCAAAGCTGGATATAATTTTTCTCAGCGATCTCGGTTTTTTCCACTTAATTATTGGATTATAATAAAATCAAAAGTATGAAAAAAAATAATAATACTATATAACGATTTGATCCAAATCAAAAAAACAATGAATTATTTATATCTGGTTAACGAATGAATGATATCTTTGAACGATTATTAACCCGTACAGTGTCCTGGCAGGAATATTTTATTTTTTCACGCAGTGAACGCAGAGGTTTACTTGCGCTAATGGCGATATTACTGATGGTTGCATTTGTGCGCATCGGTCTCTCATTTTATACCATTCCCGTATCTGTAGTTATTCGTGATAGCGATATGCTTACTGTAATACCCGCCAAAGAAAAGGCATCGGCTCAAAGCGCCAAAACAGATGTTTCCGGTAGCGATACGTTGTTTATGTTTAACCCGAATGATTTGAGCGATGAAGGATGGCAAATGCTCGGACTTTCGCCGAAGCAGACTGTTGTTATCCGTAATTATTTGAGTAAAGGCGGGAGGTTCAGGAAAAAGGAAGATCTGAAAAAAATTTACGGGCTGTCTCCTGCGTTTTATTCGCGTATTGAAAATTATATTATCCTTGAACAGCCGGTTAAGTTCGATACAGTAAATAAACAGGGAATGACCGACCTTAATACTGCCGACTCGGCACAACTGGTAAAACTCAACGGAATTGGCCCGGTGCTTGCCCGGCGAATTATCCGTTACCGTAATCTTCTGGGTGGTTTTTTTTCAACGCGTCAGTTGCTCGAGGTGTACGGCATGAATGATACAATCTATAACCGTTTTGCTCATCTGATCTTTACCGATACATTGCATATTCAACGCCTGAATGTAAATACTGCTGATTATTCTATCCTCTCGAAACATCCATATATCAGTAGTTTCCAGGCAAAGGCCATTATCCGCTATCGGCAGAATGTAGCCGGAATTAAAAGAAAAGACGAATTGCTTTTGAATCATCTTTTAGACCCGGCCGCGTATCAGCAAGTGAAGAATTATCTTATCGAATAATTTATGCCGATTGGAAATAATCCTATTTGTCGGCAGGATTAAATACAATTTCTCTTTGCTGTTTTGTCACCGTATAAGCGCGAATATTCTTACATTCTTCCAGCGGCCTACCGGTGTACCGGTAAAAGGTTTGATGGAAGGTGCGTTAAGCATTGTGCTGTCACTGATCAAAAGATATTTTGCCCCATGACGTATCTTATCACGAATCTCTTCTTCGCTGTCAATTCCATTGCCAAACCCTGTCCAGCCCTTATTATTCATCAGGTATAATGTGATATTAAAACTTGCGTCCGCCGGTGTAATAACCTTGTCATTCTCTGTTATGCCGATACTGCGGAGATATGGGGTGATATCTTCAAACGCAAAGGTCGTTTCATTATAGTTGCGGCCAAACCATTTAAAATATCCGACCTCATATCGTGTCCCGGCTAAAAAATATTTCTTTTTCTGATCAACAAAATAGCGCATGCTTAAATTATTTGAACAGTAAATAATATTGTATATAAGTAAGCCGATTATGGCTGCGCGAAACCATCGCGAATGAAAAATTGTTGGTTGTTTTTCTTTAATAAATCACTGTTGTCCGGTAAAAGTTTAAAAGGGATATTTTTCCTTTTTAAATATC
>CAZRNJ010000307.1:0-2833 GCA_964601385.1 uncultured Bacteroidales bacterium
CCTGAATTTTGACGGACTGATCATCGAATCGCATATCCATCCCGAAAAAGCGCTTAGCGACGCCAAACAGCAACTGACACCGGCCGACCTGAAACAGATGCTCAACCGGCTTATTATGCGTCAGCCCGAAGTGGATTCAAAAATACTGGACGAACTATCCGAAATGCGCAAGAAAATTGATATCTGCGATGATGAAGCCATTGCCATTTTTGAGAAACGTATGAAAATTGTTGACCAGATTGGCCGGTATAAGAAACAAAACGGCATTACTATCCTTCAGCGAAGCCGGTGGGACGAAATTTTGAACAAACGAATCCAGCAGGGCGCTCTTAAGGGTTTAAGCGAAGAGTTTATTGCTAAAATTTTCCGCGCTGTGCACGACGAATCTATCAATCACCAGGCGAAAATCATGAATAAGTAAAAATTGTTCATAGATTTTGCGATTCTTAACAATTTATTCGTTTTTTTTTCATATCTTTGATAGATTAAACAATCAAAACTATGAGGAAAATCTACATCTCTTCCTTTATTTTGTTTTTATTTTTTAATGCTGCCGCAAACATTCCGGTTGATAATCCGTATTTTGCTAAATATGATACCTGTCCGGCATGGACTAATGAAATTCATTGGTACAATGTTGTTGATATTTCTAATTTTCCTTCGGCCGGTTTCTGGGACTCATCGCTGATTGAGGCAATGAATCAGGTATCTCTTTCCGGCGGCGGTGTTGTATACTTCCCGGCCGGAACATATCATTTCCAGTCCGATGTGGATATCCCCGACGGTGTTGTGCTTCGCGGTGCCGATCCTTTGTGTAACAATGCGAAAAGCGATTCGTTTGCTCCGCCTTCCCGGCTAATATTTCCTGCTTATATCCCGTTTTTTGCCGATAGCGGCCAGGCAAATTCTACTGCCTTCAAGGTCATCAGGGCTTCGGGCGACCGCAGCAACCTGGGACTCGTTTATCTTGATATCAACAGGGGGCGTATTTCTATCGGAGTAAATGGTAAAAATGTTATTGTCTTCGGTGTGCGCCAGAATAATATTGCGCAGCCGCAATCTGATATCCCATGGAATTATTATTATATGCACCGCTGGCAGCGATTTTCTTACCGCCATTGTCGCAACATTAATGTGGATGTTATCCGGAACACCGCTGTTACAAACAACCGTGTCAACGATTTTATGAATAATCTGTTTAATCCTGTCCCTGATGAGAGTTATGATCAGCCGGGATATATTGCTTATTGCCGGTTTAACGGACCGGTTTCTGCTCCAACAGGTGTTACCTGCCAGAGCGGCTGCACTAGCAGTGATCCTTCCTGCACCGATACAACTCACGTTATGGATGGTTCCCGCACACGCTTCAGTTACACTGATCACTATGCTATTGATGTTGCTGGCCGTTATGTGAATCCCGATACCGTTTCGCTCCCCTTTGACCAGAAAATTGAAATTAATGATAATTGGGTTTATAATACTATGCGTGTTGGTATATTCGGTGTCGGGTACGGTTTGGTGATGCGTGGTAATATTCGCACCGATCAGAATAATAAACGTGTATTCCTGCATCCTACCGGATGGAAACTTAACAGCAATAATGCTGCAACCTTTGAAAATCGCGCTATGAACTTCTCCGGTCATCATGTTTTAATCGAAAATAATGATATGCGCGTTTATCGGCATCAGATTTTATATACATCGTATGCCTCAGTAGATGGCGAAGGTATTCTCACCCAGGAATCGGTTGATCCGTACGAATCACTCGATGACATTGTTATCCGCAATAATGTTGTCAATTCTTATATCGGTTTTTATAAAATGCGTGGTATCCGTAATACGTATGTCGGGTATAATGATTTGCTCGATGCCGGCAATATTTGGATTGATGCTAATCCCAGTGGCGAGAGTATCTATCGTCTTGATAATACTGTGATCGAAAATAATGTTAATATAACGGGCATCATGGCTTATGGGGCCGGTGGTACTGCAAATCTGAAAATCCTGAATAATGCTGCTTATGACACCGGCGCTATTAATCATCACTGTCCTGCCGTGTTGCTTAATAATCTTCATTTGCGTGATGCTACTCCTTGTACTACGGCTAGCTCTCCGGAGGTTGTAGATTATCAGCCCTTTTATGGTGAAATAAATGTTGGAGCGTTCGATACGGTTTCGGTGTTATGGGATCAGGTGGTTACTGCTTTTGATTTGAGTGGTATCACTATCACCGGCGACAGTTCGGGATTAGTTACTGGAACATTAGCCGGCCTTGCTGCCGGTAATCGCAAACTGATTATCTCTCATCCTAAGTTGCAGGCCAATGAGCGTTATGTGGTTAATATCCCTGCTGCTGCCGTGCAGGGGACGGGCTTCAACCAGCAACGGTCATGGTGGTTCCGCGTCATTCCTGCTCCTTATCCGCGTATACTTGCCCCGTCCGATAGTGCTGCCGGGTTGTTGTCTGATGTTGATGTGTTTGTTGAATTTATTCATCCTGTAACCCCTGTTAATCTTTTTGCTATTACTATCACCGATACTCTGTTGAATCCTGTCGCAGGTGTTATGGCCGAGTACAATCCCTTTAACTATACAGTGCAGATCGCACATCCTGTTCTTGCCCCCGGTTGGTATACGGTTTCTTTCCCTGCCGGTACTGTCGAAAATTCTTCCGGTTTTCAGAATAAGCCAATCGAATGGTCTTTTCAAACAGGCAATATTACAATTACTGAAATTCTCAATACGACTGCTGCTGATTGTTCTGTTTTCCCAAATCCCACAAACGGTTTTATTCATTTCAAATCGGCAGAGAAGATTTTAGAGATACAATTAT
>CAZRNJ010000308.1:0-2818 GCA_964601385.1 uncultured Bacteroidales bacterium
GTAATGAATATTGTATGCTGTGTAAGGTACGCTATTTGGCGGTTCGCCTGCCGGTAGCGATGACATAAAACTGTTATAAAGCATCAGGGCAACAAGCCAGTATCTTTTCATTGATCATTGTATAACTGTTGGATTGCCACAACTTTTTCTTCCATCGTTAGAGTACCATTCAGCCAGTGTATATTGAGTCCTTCACGCTCCATCTTTCTGAACCATGTCATCTGGCGCTTGGCAAACTGGCGGATCGCGATATTTAGTCCGTTTATCATGCGGTTGTAATCTATCTTGCCGCACAGGTATTGGGATACGAATTTGTATTCCAGTCCGTAATATTGTAATTGTTCCGGTGTCAGTGTTTTCAATAGTGATTCAACTTCTTCGATCAGTCCATTTTTCAGGCGTTCTTCAAGCCGGCATTTTATTCTTTCCATTTCAAGGCCACGTTCATATCGGATACCGATAATCAGGGAATTGATAACTGGCAATTGCGGTTCGGGTCTATCTCCGGATGCATTGTATATGGCAATTTCTATAGCTCTGATTAACCGTTTACGGGTGTCAAAGTCGGTTTTATTGTGTGGCTTTTGCAGAGTAGTAAATAGCTGAATAAGTTCCTCGGTGCTCTTTTGTTCCAGCGAAGCCCTCAAGGTGTGGTCGGGTTGTACCTTATGCAGTTTATATGACCGTAATACAGCATCAATATATAGCGGACTACCTCCGCATAATACCGGAAGTTTATTACGTAATTTAATTTCATTATACACGGTTAGAAAGTCGTGTTGATATTCGTATACATTATAATGATATCCCGGTTCTCTGATGTCTATCAGGTGATAAGGAATGTTTATTCCGTTAATACTGTATTCGCTCAGGTCTTTGCCTGTGCCGATGGTCATCCGGCGGTATACCTGCCGGGAATCGGCGCTGATGATTTCTCCATCTGCCTGTAGTGCAAAACGAGCTGCCACTGCGGTTTTTCCGCTTGCTGTTGGCCCCAGCACTACTACCATATTGTGTCCTGATGAACGCATTCTGTAATGAGAAAAATCTATCGCTGCAATGTCGCTTCTATTGTATATTTTTGTGCGAAAAGATAAAGATATGGATTTTAAGAGATTTTACAATCGTTTGCACAATATCATCAGGCATCCGTTAAATGAATGGGAGATCATTAGCGGCGAGCAGTGCGATGAACGGTTATTGTTCAGGGAGTATGTACTGCCCTTAATCATTCTTGTTTCTGTTACCCGGCTGGCCGGATTGCTTATTAATTACCGGTTTTATAACCCGTCATGGCTTCAATTGCTGGTTGATCCGGCATTGATTTTTGCTTCCTGCTTCCTTTTTTTTACAATATCGGTTTTTACTGTATTTGCTTTAATGCAGATCTATGCCGCTAATGGTTCGTTCAAATCAGCTCTCGTGCTTACATCGTATTCATTGTCGGTGTTCTTTATTGCTTCATCTATTGCAAACCTTTTACCTGAATTATATGTGTTTTTAGTGTTCGGGCTATATGGTTTTTATTTGTTTTACACCGGAACTTTACGTATGGTTGATATAACCGGAAAAGAACAGCTTGCCTTACTGAAATCCGGCAGTTCTTTTTCTATTAAAAATGATTTGACTTCTTTATTGCGAAACAGGGTTGTTCAGTTTACCGGTTTGTGCTGTTTCATTATGTTACTTGCTTATTTTGCATTGTCGGTTTTATATAATTTTACGATTAATATGTTTTCTGTTGGATACCAGGCGATAAATACATTATTGGTTGATTAAATGGCATCTGATATCAACATAAAAAATAAACGTGCTGCATTTGAGTACGAGATCCTTGAAAAATATATTGCGGGGCTGGTGTTGTGCGGAACCGAAATCAAGTCGGTACGGCAGGGAAAAGTTTCACTCCCCGAGGCCTATTGTTTCTTTGCCGGAAGGGAGCTTTGGATCAAAGCTATGAATATTGCCGTTTACGAATACGGCTCGGTATATAATCATGAGCCCACGCGTGACCGGAAGCTGTTGCTCAATAATACTGAATTACGGAAAATAAAACGGAAAATAGAAGAGAAAGGATTGTCTGTAATTCCCCTGCGTCTTTTTATTAATGAAAAAGGATTAGCAAAACTCGAAATCGCTGTTGGCCGCGGGAAAAAACTGCACGATAAACGCGAAAGTATTAAAAAGAGAGATACGGATAAAACGATGAGAAGGGCGCTGGTGCGTTGATTCTACTGCATGAAAAAGAAATCTTTCAACTCATAAATATCTTCTGTAGTAAAATCCGACTGAAAATTAAAAAATTTATCAATAGCATCCATCACCTCGTCAAATGAAATTGAACTATCACCGTCAGCGTCTACTTTTTTAAATTTATCGGGAACCTTCACATTCGATAATTTTGTGTAATATTTGCTGCTCATATTACTGCGAAGGATTGCTTTAACATCTTCACGGCTTACGGCCTCCGAATTCATCATTTTCATCATGTCCTCCAGCTTGAATTCAGCCCCGCTGGCATTAACAAAGGCGCCTTTGCGTGTATTGGGTTCAATGTCAAGATAGTTTGGCACGCCATCAGCATCTCCGTCAAGTGGGCAACCAAGGGTATCAACCTCAATTCCCTCTGGTGTCCCGGGGCAGCGGTCGTTACGGTCGAATATCATATCATTATCTTCGTCTCCGTACATGGTGTAGTCAAAATCAATATCGGCAAAAAGTTTCTTAATTGTTACCGTTTTGGGGTCCGAAAATAGGTCGTAATGGAACGATACCGATGAATATTGCAACCGGTCGTTTCCTTTTTTGCCAATAATCC
>CAZRNJ010000309.1:0-2800 GCA_964601385.1 uncultured Bacteroidales bacterium
ACAGTTTGGGTGATAAGATTGAAGAGATTGAGGAACGGGCAGGTGAGTTATCGGTTACAGCCAGACAGGTGGTTTTCGAGGATCTGAAAAATCTTAAAAAACATCTTGGAAAACTCCATTCTCAGGTTAATCAGCTTACCGGTAATGCCGGCAATGCATGGAAAGAAGTGCGTAAAAATATTCTCGGCCGATTGGCTAATGTCAGCAAAGGGGTGAATGATGCCTATCGAAAGATCCGCCGGAGGATATAATTTTTTTATACCGCTTACGTTATTTACCCGATGAACGGACGAACTCTCATACTTGGCGGCATTGTGCTTACAATGATTCATTCTGCCTGCCGCAGGGAAGAGTTTATTTCAGGTTGTTCCGACTGCCTTCGCTTTTCGAGCGATACGGTATTTTTTGACACCCTGTTTACAACCATCGGTTCAGCAACCGCTAAGGTTAAAGTTTATAATACGAATAAAAAAGCTGTTAAACTGAATGCTGTTTATCTTGCAGGCCGGTCGGCTGCATACAGCATAAATATTGATGGTGTAAAAACAACGCGACTGGAGAATCTTATTCTACGCCCCAAAGACAGTTTGTTTATTTTCGTTGCAGCAAATATTCCACAGGGTGGCGGATTGCAGCTAAACGCCGATGAGATTGTCTTTCATTCGGGCAATGCTGTCAGCAGCATTAAACT
This sequence comes from uncultured Bacteroidales bacterium, assembly GCA_964601385.1. Lineage (GTDB taxonomy): Bacteria > Bacteroidota > Bacteroidia > Bacteroidales > JBBRXJ01 > CAZRNJ01. Next base: position 692 of record CAZRNJ010000309.1, read on the forward strand.
TATATCATGGGGTAGAGATGTACATGTTCTGCGTGATGCTCATTTTAGTTCAAACACAACATTCGACAGTGTTATGGCTTACCTGGTGTTTGGCAATCTGGTTATTGATGCCGATGATACACTTTTTATCCGGCCGGGAACTGAACTGTATTTTCATAAAGGGGCACGCATGACAGTTAATGGAACACTGAAAGCTGCAGGCAGCAATCAGAATCGGATTCTGATGCGCGGCGACCGGCTGGAGAAATTATATGACGATGTTCCCGGTCAGTGGGATGGTATATATATCCGCTCGAATTCGAAAAACCATCTGCTTTCCAATGTTGAAATTCGTCATGCCGTCACCGGGATACAGATTGGTGATTACGCAACATTCAGCGATCATCCGGCCATAAACATCAACAATACACTTATCCGGGACAATACCTATGCGGCCGTTGTTTCAGTCGGCGCTGATATTCTGGCATCCAATCTGATCATTTCCAACTGCGGGTATTATGCTATGTATATCCCTGCCGGCGGAACAGTGTCGTGCTTTCATATAACTATTGCAAACTATTATCAGTATGCCGGTAGGTCAAAACCATCCTTTTCATTTGGTAATTCAGCGTTGATTAATGGTTCTAACTATGAGCATCCTCTGGCTCTCAACGTCGTGAACTCGATTATTTATGGCAATTCGGGCAACGAAGTAAGTGCCGGGACCAAAGGAACACCTGCATTTGATTACTTTTTCAGTCATTGCCTGCTGCAAACAACATTAAGCATAGGTGATGGCGCACACTTTACTTCGATCATACATAATGTTGACCCGTTGTTTGAAGATGCCGGCAAATATAAGTTTAAACTCAAAAGCAATTCACCGGCCATTGATAAAGGCGATCAGGCCACCGGAAATGCATATCCATCTGATTATACGGGCTATCTGCGGAATAGTGACAGCGCACCGGATTTGGGCGCAATTGAATATTAAGGTATGCGTATTTTTCTTTTTGTTTTGTGTTTAATATTGCCCCGCCTTGCTTTGTCGCAGGGGACAGGTAAAGCGAGAGGCGATATGCGTATTCTGTTTTATAATGCCGAAAACCTTTTTGATACGATTGATGATCCCGGCACCGATGATGCTGTTTTTTTACCTTCATCCGACAAACACTGGACACGTTACCGCTACTGGCGTAAGATAAAGAGCATATATAAAGTTATCGCTGCAGCAGGTGTAACCTCGCCTCCCGAAATCATTGGCTTGTGTGAGGTTGAGAATCGTCAGGTGCTTAAGGATCTTTGCTACCATACTCCACTTTCAAAATATCCCTGGAGAATTATTCATTTTGATTCACCTGACCGGCGTGGCATTGATGTGGCAATGATCATACGCAGTGATCGGGTTAAGCTGCTGGATGCACAACCGATAGCCGTGGCGACTGGCGATTCGGGCTCGCTGACTCGCGATATTCTGCATGGAACAGTTTTATTTAATGAGGACACGCTCGATGTTTTCGTTAACCATTGGCCATCTCGCAGGGGAGGAGAGGAGTATTCGGCATCCAAACGCATGAGTGCAGCAAGGATACTGCGTAAGCAAGCCGACAGCGTTATCAGTAAAAGGATAGTTCCACGGCTCATTATGATGGGTGATTTTAACGATGAGCCCGGCGATTCAAGCATAATAAAAGGACTCGGAGCCGCTACCCACTGGAGTAAGCCGGTTTCTGAAGCATTGTATAATCTTTCTTCGTCTTCGGATAATTCAGCACTTGTTGGTACGCATAAATTCAATACTGAATGGTCGGTGTTTGATCAGTTTATGGTTTCCGGATCACTGCTTGATAACTCCGGTTTATACACGAATATCAGCGGATACTCAATTATTGATTTTGATTTTTTATTGCAGCCCGATGATAAATACCTGGGTATAAAGCCCTTCTCTACCTACAACGGTATACACTATAACGGTGGGTTCAGTGATCATTTACCCGTTGTTTTGGATTTGTATTTGTTTAAGAAATAAATCCGGATAATTCGTTAGTTCGTCAAAACGAATGACTCCTGTTGAACCCTGATTTTTCAGTTGATAAATTTCAACTGAAAAACGCTCTTGAAAATCAATCC
>CAZRNJ010000310.1:0-2793 GCA_964601385.1 uncultured Bacteroidales bacterium
TTCAGGGCGGGCTCAAGCCCGCTTACAACCCTGGATGAATTTCTGCCGAGTTGTATTAGCTCGACCGCTTTTGCCGCCACATCACGCGGACTGAGCGCCTGCTTCCAGGACGAACTGGTTGATTACAGCCGCCTGCTTGAAGTAGAAAAGACGAGGACTACCTTGTAAAACTTAACGATGTACATGACCGGTTTAAAGAATATATCTATACGCCCCTTCGTACCGATTCGCCACGTATTGCTTATTTCAGCATGGAATTCGGGCTAATCAATGCACTGAAAATATATAGCGGCGGACTCGGGATTCTTGCAGGCGATTATCTGAAAGAGGCCAGCGACTCAAATTATGAAATGATAGGCATCGGATTAAAATATAATTACGGCTATTTCCGTCAACGCATATCATTCAACGGAGAGCAGATGGCCGAACCAGAAGCTTTAAATTTCAGTAAACTACCTGTAACACAAATCAAAGATGAGCGCGGGACACCCCTGACCGTAACAATAGGGCTACCCGGCCGAACTCTATATGTACAAATCTGGCGGGTTGATGTTGGCCGTGTACCGCTTTATTTGCTTGACACCGATATTCCCGAGAATAATCAACACGACCGGTCAATCACGCATTTCCTTTACGGCGGTGATGTTGAAAACCGGCTGAAGCAGGAAATTGTTCTTGGCATAGGCGGTATCCGTATGCTTGAATTACTGGGAATTATGCCTGACATCTACCATTGCAACGAAGGCCATGCAGCACTAATGGGACTTGAGCGCCTGCGCATACTTATCCAGAACAATAATCTATCGTACACCGAAGCCAAAGAGGTTGTACGCTCCTCCACCCTTTTCACCACACATACTCCTGTTCCGGCCGGCCACGATGCATTTACCGAAGATATGCTCCGCACCTATTTCCCTCATTATCCCGACCGGTACAAGATATCATGGGAAGAGTTTCTGGGTTTAGGCAAGTCGGAAGATCATGACCCGGGAGAAAAATTCAACATGAGCCATCTGGCCGCCAATCTGGCACAGGAAGTAAATGCAGTGAGTAAGCTACACGAAAAGGTAACCAAAGATATTATATCGTGTCTCTGGAAAGGATATTTGCCCGAAGAGTTACACATCGGACATGTAACCAACGGAGTACATTTCTCAACCTGGACAGCCAAAGAGATGAAACGTCTTTATACCGAAGAGTTTGGTGAAATCTTTTTTGAAAATATGCTGGATGAAAAAATCTGGCAGCGCATCCAGAAAGTACCAGATGAACAGATATGGACAGTAAAACAATTTCTTAAAAAGAAGCTTATCCAACACATCAAGAATTCCTTAAAAAGCGACTGGGTGCGTAAGCACGAAAATCCGGAATGGCTGATGAAGATTACAGAAACGATTAACGAAGAAGCGCTGACCATTGGTTTTGCACGCCGCTTTGCCACCTATAAACGCGCACATCTGTTATTCCGCAATCAGGAACGACTTGCCAAGATAATCAATAACGCAAAAATGCCTGTACAGTTTATCTTTGCCGGCAAGGCCCATCCTCACGATAAGGCAGGCCAGGATCTGATCAAACTGATTATTGATATGTCGCGGCGTCCAGAATTTAGCGGAAAGATTTTATTCCTCCAGAACTACGATATGGCTCTTGCCAAAAAAATGGTACAGGGAGTAGATATCTGGGTAAATACGCCTACCCGTCCGCTTGAGGCCTCAGGCACGAGTGGAGAAAAGGCAGTGATGAACGGCACCATGCACTTCAGCGTACTGGATGGATGGTGGGTTGAGGGCTATAAACCCGGCGCCGGCTGGATGCTTCCTGAAGAAAAATCATACGACGACCCACGCCTGCAAGACGACCTTGATGCTGAAACAATATACAGGATGCTTGAGAACGAGATAGTTCCTCTATACTACAAGCGAAATGCCAGCAATATACCAACCGGATGGGTTAAGCATATTAAAAACACCATCGCCTATGTTAGTCCTAATTTCACTACCCGCAGGATGATACGGGATTATGATGAACGGTTTTACTCCAAACTTTATAAACGCACGTTACGGTTACGGGAGAAGAATTATCTTATACCCGACCGTCTCGCGAGCTGGAAACGAAAAATCAGCCGCAGTTGGGAAAGTATTGAAGTGGTCTCCGTTAATATTCCCAGAGATGAAAATGGTGTATTTCATATTGGCATTAATTATACTGCAGAGGTAGTAATTGACCTCAATGAACTGGCCCCCGAAAACATCGGCATTGAAATAGTGTTCACTGATGAAAATAAAAAGTTTATCCGCAAACAGGAATTCAATCTTGTTAATTACACCGATGGCAAGGCCACATATACAGTTGACATCAGTCCTACAATGCCCGGACAATTCAATTACGGCATACGGATATTTCCAAAACATGAAGATCTGCCGCACAGACAGGATTTCAGTTTAGTAAAATGGATATAAACTGGCCAAAATGAATAAAATCCCTGCATTCATCATAATACTGCTTATTGCAATTTTTAGCTGGAACTGCAATAATGAAGACGAAGCAATAAAGATCGGGCTTTTAATGGATGATTTTATTCAGGAACGATGGAGTAAAGACCGGGAAATCTTTATTAAGAAGGCCAAAGAACTGAATGCAAAGGTAATTACGCAATCATCAAAAGGAGATAAGGACCTGCAATTAACCCAGGCGCGCGAAATGATTGATAAAGGGATTGACGTGCTGGTACTGGTGGCTGTTGATATGACCGCAGCTTCTGAAATTGTAAAGATAGCACACCAATCCGAT
>CAZRNJ010000311.1:0-2792 GCA_964601385.1 uncultured Bacteroidales bacterium
ATATGCGACTGCTGCTGGAAGAAATGGAAAAACGCAACCATTATGTCACCCGCGCAGAATACAAACGAATGGCCGCAAAAATTGAATACTACCCTGGTGTCAGCGATTGGTTTCCACGCATCAATCAGTTCGTAAAAAAAGAAAGTAAAACGAAAATACAGGTTGAGCATTTTATTATTTCATCAGGGATGAAAGAAATTCTTGATGGTATAGCCATCCGTAAATATTTCCGGCAGATCTATGGGTCCGAGTATCATTACAACAGCAACGGCAAGCCGGTATTCCCCAAAATGCTGATTACCGATACAACCAAGACGCAATATCTCTTCCGTATCAACAAAGGACGTGAACATGTTGCTGAATCCATTAATGAACATATGCCTGAAAACGAAAGGCGCATACCCTTCAGTAACATTATTTATATCGGCGACGGACTTACCGATGTACCCTGCATGACACTTGTACGTAAAAGCGGCGGCTACGCCCTTGCCGTCTACTCAACAAAGTCAACCGGTGGGCTAAAGGTTTGTCAAGGGTTGCTTAAATCCGGGCGGGTATCCTATATTGCGCCCGCAGATTATAGAAAAGGATCGACGCTCGACAAGTATATCAAATCACTGCTAACCACACGCATCAGCGAGTTGCTACAGAAATGAAAAAAAAATCAGCCGCATTGTTTTCTGTTATTTTAATTACCATCTCTTTGTCCGGAAAAGAGTACGTTGCTGTTAAAACATTGATGCAGCAAAAAAAAATTACTTTAATCATATCAGGCAACGGAACATATCAGGAGTATTGTGTACTGTTCACGCTAACCAATCTGACAAACGACAGTGTTTTCGTTTATATTGAACCGGGTTTGCGGCTGATTTCTACTGACACCGGGGCAACAGACATTGTACTGTTCCGCGAGCGCAAGTTTATGCTCAAACCACGCGAAGCGCTTAACGTTCCAGGGTATGGATTCTCGGCGCAATGCTTCAAGCGTGCGCCATCAAAAAAAACGCTATTCATACTGGGCGCACCGGTCCCCGGCTACTGGATGAAACTGATATCGCTCACTAACAACCAACGTTTTCCGGCCACTGCTATTCAGCAGGCATTATGGGTTTTAACTGACCATATCCCCTTGTCGGCTATTTATTCGGGAAACCTCGACGAGATAGCGCCTCTGCGACAATTGATTGCCGGGCTCACAGGCGATGAGGTGCCCTGGTATTCGATACAATACCAGACAGATTCGCTCCGGCTCTTCACAGCCAAACCCGAACGGCTCTCAGGGGTGGTTGATTATTTCCTTTCGCATACCACCGAGGTCACCATCAGCGTGCGCGATACCGGCGGTTATTTAATCCGTAACCTTATGAACGAAGTAATGCACAACTCGGGCGATTATGGATATGCCATTGACCTGCAGATAGGAAAATGGAAAAAAGGCGATTATAAAATATACATTTATGAAAATTTCCCAAAAATCATGAAATTATATACTTTTAGCGTTGAATAGATAAGTATGAAGAAAGACAAAAAAAAGGAACTGAAAATAAAAGCCAAACAACAAAAGAAAGTTGAATCACCTCCCGATTTCATAACTCCGGCAACCCGGGGCTTAATACCCTACGTGCTGATTACTGTTTTGGCTTTTATGTTGTATAATCATACATTTAATTACAGCATTGATAAGCTTGATGAAGATTATATCATTAAAAATAATCTTCCTTTTTTAAGTAATATTGATAATTTCAAAGAGTCAATGCGGCGCGACGCTTTCATGCGTCCCAAAGGCGAGGCCTTCTACCGGCCGTTACAAAACGCTTCGTATGTGATTGATGCGTCATACGGGCCGAAAGATAAAGACGGAATACCTACGCCCAAAGGATTCCGCTTGTCGAGCTTACTCATGCATATTATCATCTGCAGTTTACTGTTCTTTCTGCTCACCAAATTGAATTTACACAAGAGCGCATCCTTGCTGGTATCGCTGATTTATTGCTGTCATCCACTTTTTGTCCATACCATTGTATGGCTGCCTTCACGCGGGGATATACTGCTTACCCTTTTTACCCTGGCAGGGCTGATAACCTTTATCTATTATCTGGAGAAAGGGAATGTGCTGTTCTTATTAGCCAACCTGGCATTCACGGGCCTGGGTATTTTTTCAAAAGAATCAGGCATACTGATTCCCGCGCTATATGCCGGTTATCTTTTTCTCACCGATCGTAAACGGTTATTCAAGCCAACAATGCTGCTGATCTATGGATTGTATATCGGGATAATTGCCATTTATTTTTATTACCGCACCTCTTTCATCGTTACAGAGGAAAGTCCACAAACATTAGGTATCCGTCCCTTTTTATATAACTTACCTACCATTCCTGAAACCATTGGTAAATTATTTGTTCCGTATTATTTATCGGTAATGCCCAGATTCACCGGCGCTGTAACGTTTATCGGGATGGTATGCATTGGTCTGTTGACATGGTTGTATATAAAAAATAAAAAAAGTTTATCGGCACCTCTAATGCTTACAGGTATCGGCTGGTTTATATTGTTTTCGTTTCCTGCAATGATATACCGGCATTTTTATGGTGTCAATTCATATGATTATATTGAGAGTCGTGCGTATCTGCCACTGATTGGAATTGTTATCTTCCTTCTGTCGGCCGAAAGTTTACAGAAGAGCAAAATACTTCTTTATATGTTGTTGATCCTGATTCCGGTGTTTTTATTCATAGGATATCGGCGCACCGCTATTTATAAAGACGGTATCACCTTTTACAAACAGGCCATTG
>CAZRNJ010000312.1:0-2771 GCA_964601385.1 uncultured Bacteroidales bacterium
GGTCGTCGCAGCCAACAGCAGTAACGCGATACCAGAATGTGCCTGAGAGCATAGTATAATCACGCCACTTGGGTGGATTCATATTTCGCGTTGCGCCATCCCATGCTTGCGTATAAGGTGTAGGGCCATAATTTGCGGTTGTTGCAATTTTACCTGCACAATTATCACCATAATCAAAAGTAACAGTACCACCTGTTTGCTGGCGTGGCCGGTAGGCAACTGTTTCCCATGGGCCGGTTGTTCCAACTCTGCGTTCAACGCGATAACCCACTTCATTAGCAACATTATTATATCTTACTTCAACAAAGTTACCGCTACCTCCTAGTGCAAGTGTAACCGTTGGTTTACCTGGTGCCGGTTGCCCTATCGAACAATCAAGATCCAAGAAATCCTTTACACACAAACCAGTAGTTCCGACTACAGGCGAAGAGGTACCTCCCATAAAATCAGAGTAGTTTTGTGTTACCGAAACATCAGAATAATAATTTGAGTCTGTCTTCATCAATCCGACATTACCCCGTTGCACATTCCATGCAATAAACATACCGACAGCATGGGCATCATAAGGAGCAAAATAACCATTTTCGCCAGAAGGCCCCTGCTCATTATAGGTCATACAGGCACCATACACTTCAACTCCGTTATGGCGTTGCATAAGAATGCTTTCACCATCATTACCAAGTGAGCCGGTCCCTTCCCACCGGTTATTATTAAACCATAACTGAGAACCGCCATAATCAGCAAATCTGGACATAAAATCTACAGAAGATTCTGCATTCTGATACCTGTAATTACCGGGAAAAATAAGTACTGTAAGGGCTGCTCCCCCATAGGGATTCGATAAACCAATATATTCCTTAAAATTCACATTTCCTGAAACAACTGCCCATTTACCTGCTACTTCAATACCTTTATTTCCATGATTATAAATCCAGTTATCCTTAATAATAATATTTGTAGCATAATATCCATTCGAGTCATTAATATTAAACCTGTTTTCCATAATAGTAAGGTTGGATTTATTGACATCAATACCAATGGCATGTCCATAGTCAAAAATCTGCTGATAAGTTGTTACAGAAGGACAATTCAAAGCCGGGCCATTAGTTCGATTATTAAACACCTGATCAAACATAAAACAGGCCGTTGGTTTGGCAATACAATTATTGGCAATAAAGATATCTCTTCCATAAACACTAATCCTGCCGGCAAAGCGGTATGAGGCATGTTCAAGTTTCCAGTATCTGTTATCCTGACAAGTGGCATTATTAAATCTATATTGCATTATATTGGGTATCATTGAATTATCCATACGTACGCCCACCACAAAACGTTTCTCTCCCATTACAGCGTTTTTACCCGAACTATTCCAACCACCAGACATAAAGGGGTCCATAGGGTGAGTTCCATCCCCGGCACGGTTACTCCACCCACGACGTGCACCGCACAAAAAATTTGAAACATAACAGGTAGTAATGGAATCATCCCACATTTTCCAACCATTATTGCTGCCAAACCCCCACCATATATATCCAAACTCCATACGAATCCATACTACACCAATTTTACTTGCATTGGCAGGAGTACATCCAATCATGTTCCAGGGTTTAGGTATTAAGGCCGAACCGGCAGGTGTTTCACCGGTGAGTGTATCATTATAATTTAAACGGGTAAATTCAAATTTAGTGGGCATTGCGGTAAGCCCCGGACTGTTAAGGTTGCCAGGATCACGATCGGTTACTGCTTCTAAGCTGGTTGCCGGTTTCTGACCACGGATGATAACGCCTTCTTTTAACATCAGCCCACGCCCATTATACAATTCACCATTGGGTATATCAAACACATAAGTACCTGCAGGATAATATAATACACCACCCCCACCGGCGTATAACTGGTCACGCGCATTTTCAAACTTCTGGAAAGTTGAAGTTCCTGTCGGATAAGTTGACATATCTATCACATTATTCCATTTCAACTCATCGGACCAACGCGGATAACCGCCGGATGCACCGTAATAATCGGCCAATGCGTTGTTGGTCGGTTGAGCAAATAATTGTGAAAAACAAGAAATCAGGTATAAAAAGATTATACCGCCGCGAGTAAAAAATTGTTTCATAAACTTTCCTCCGTTTAAATTTTATGTTTTGATTTTACTGTAGTGTGTGATATTTATCACAGTAAATATATAGTAACTTTTTTGATTTTATACTGCTCTATTGTCTCATTTTATGCAACATCTGTACAAAAAAAATTATCTTATTAAAAACCAATAATTTACAACTTGATTTGAAAATGAATGATAAAAGAAAAAAATAGAATTTATTTTTTCAAAATATTTTAAAAATTTCAATTAAATACGCATATATTTGTTAATCAGGATTATAAAAAATAAAGATTTGTCATTTCCTTTCCATTAATTATTTAAACCCGTTTTGCATTTTTTAATAAACTGCGATTTTGCAATAGAAATTCCTTAGACACTATAAACCCAACATTTCAATTGCATTAATGCGATAATCCTTTGCTTCACTGAACTTGTCTTTACCTAGCCGCTTGTTCCTCCGCTAAAGCTACGGCGACAAGCGGACGGCAAAGCAAAGAGTTACGCGAAAGCGATGCTTTGCTCACTGGATCTATGCAATAGCGAAAGCGATACCGCCGTAGAAAATCTTCCTTTGGCTTTAACAGCAAAGGATTGATTTTCAAGAGCATTTTTCCTGTTTTCCGCACATTTTTGCAACACCCACCTAATGCATTGAAAATCAATATGG
>CAZRNJ010000313.1:0-2768 GCA_964601385.1 uncultured Bacteroidales bacterium
ATCTGATTGCCAATGCCATTAAATTTACGGCACAGGGAGGAACCGTAACTGTATCGTTTGAGGATAAAAACAATATGGTGGCCATTTCTATTACCGACACCGGTGTTGGTCTGTCGGCTGATGAAATTTCAAAACTGTTTAAAATAGGGGAGGCCTATTCCACTTCAGGTACCGAGGGAGAAAAAGGCACCGGCATCGGGCTGCTCCTGTGTAAAGATTTTATTGAACGCAATCATGGACAAATTATTGTGAGCAGCAAACCAGGTGCCGGCTCCTGCTTTACAGTAGAAATCCCGAAATCATAAAAAACCTCAATACGGGTTCAAATATTCTTTTTGCATATTTTATAACCTGACCATCCTGCCGGTCCAGATTTTATTGCGGCTAATAACCTTAAATAAATAAATTCCGGCACGAAGCCGTGAAATATCTGTATTCCATGTATCGCCGCAAACCGGATACCATGTAGAGATCAATAATCCGCAATTGTTAAAAAGCTGAATTGTTGCATCCTCCACTCTGTCGGGGAATAAAATAGTTATCGCCGACAAAGCCGGATTGGGAAAAATCTTTATACCACAACCGGTAGCAGATTTGAGCCGGCGATTACCAACGGTGACCGGCGCCGAAGCAAAACAAATACCGGCAGCTGTTTCGTACCACATCTGATATTCATTGGCAGCGCTGTTAAAAACAACATCAGGAGCCCATGGTCCTCCGGTATCGGTAGCCGAATCGTAGGGCGCAGTTTGCGTTACAAACAAAGGATTTCCGGCATACTTCGTCCAGTTTATTCCATCGGATGAATAAGCATAACAGAGATAAATGGTATCGAATCCTTTAATCGTTGTATCATAACTGCGCGTACTGGTTGATGAGTACCATAACTCAAAAAGGCCGCTGTCATAAATCAGGCAGGGTGTTCCCAACCAGATGTCATCATGCATTCCGTATGGTGAGGTTTCGATCAGCGGGTTGAGGGGGTGCCGGGCCCAGTTTACACCATCATCCGAAACAGCCAGCCCGATTTGAATTTTCCAGGTAGTAGTATCAACGCCATTATAATACATCCAGTATTCATTTGCCGTATCATTAAACCATCCGGCAGGTGATTCAATCCATGTATCGTCCCATGTACCCGGGATGCCTTTGGTAAACACCGGATTATTGGTGTCTTTGGTCCAGTGAATCCCATCAGGCGAATAAGCGATTCCAATAGCCGAACTGATGGCAGAAAACTGCTGAATTGTGTCTCCATAATAAAACATAACATAACCATTGCTGTCTTTTAACACTTCGGGCGTATCGAGCCATCCGGCGTCCCAGTCGCCCTTTTTCCCCACATCAAGCACTGCGCTGTCGCGCTTTATCCAGTTGATGCCATCAACAGATACAGCATAGCAGATCCTGCCTCTGTAATCGGCCCCTGCGCCGGCATACCACATTTTTAGTGTATCGTTTTCGAACAAAACCGTTGGCTGGCCAAGCGCGACAAAATCATAATATGCAGGCCCGGGAGTAAGCACAGGATTTGCTATATGCTTTATCCATTGTGTTTGCGCATTAACGAGACACTGCCAACACAAGCATATAAACAGATTAATAAAAATAATTTTTATATTTTTCTTCATACATCCAACGATTAATTTTAAATAAAAATACATTTTTTTTAATCGTATCGTATAAAGAATTTTTAAACAAATCATTGGTATAGTTAAAAAATTGATTATCTTTGCATTTCATTGTTGCCTTCGACAAGATTTATCTCTCTCCTTTTTAATCGGCATTACCGGCGCAATGTATTAATAATTAAAAAAACCGAAAACATAATCAATTAAATATCAAAAATGAAAATACTTTTAATTTCACCGGCAAAAGATTTAACCGTTAAAACCAATAAAGGACTGATGATGCCACAGTTGGCATTGTATATAATACAAGGACTTACGCCGCCGCAACACAGTGTCAGGATAATAGAAGAAGAATACATGAAACTAGACATGAACGAAGACGCCGATCTGGTTGGAATAAGTTGCATGACAGCCAATTCGACCCGCGCATACGAACTGGGCGATTACTTCCGTAAAAAAGGTAAAAAAGTAATTCTTGGAGGAGTACATCCTACCATACTTCCTGACGAAGCGGCTGAACATGCCGATGCAGTAGTGGTTGGTGAGGCCGAAGGGGTATGGAAAGAACTACTTACTGATATCGAACAAAATCAATTAAAAAAAAGATACCATTGTCCAAGCCCCGACCTGACAGAATATGTGCCAAAATCGTTTTCTACACTGAAGAGCCGACGGTTATTTAATATTCTTCCATTGATGACTACCCGTGGTTGTCCGTACGATTGTGATTTTTGCTGTGTAAATAATTTATTTGGCAAAAAAGTACGGCATATCCCTGTTCCCAATATTGTACGCGACATTGTGGAGTCAAAGTCGAAAAATTTTATTTTTCTGGATGATAACATCATCGGCAATCCAAAATATGCAAAAGAACTTTTTACAAGTATAAAACCATTAAAAATAAAATGGATTGGCCAGGCATCCATTTCATTCGTAAAAGATTTAGAATTGATGAATCTGGCAGTAAAAAGCGGATGCAAAGGATTATTTATCGGATTAGAAAGTGTATGCGAAACCCAAATGAAGAGTTTTAAAAAATCAATGAATACCATTACAGACCTTGAAAAAGCATTACGCAAAATACGCAGCATGGGGATTTTCATTCAGGCATCAATGATTTTCGGATTTGATAATGAT
>CAZRNJ010000314.1:0-2753 GCA_964601385.1 uncultured Bacteroidales bacterium
GATCAGCACTGCAAACACTCTCACCGGAAATGTGACCAACGTTTTAAGTTCACAAATAAACGTATCTTTGTCCCGGCATGAAACCCCTCAAATACCTTGAACTGTTAAGTCCGGCGAAAGATGTTGAAACCGGCATCGCGGCTATCCGTTGCGGCGCTGATGCTGTGTATATCGGAGGGCCAAAATTCAGCGCCCGTAATCAGGCAGCCAACGAAATATCCGGGATTGAGCATCTATGTAAATACGCCCATCTCTTTAATGCGAGGGTTTATGCTGCGGTCAACACGATCATTTATGATTATGAGCTAACCCATTTCGAATCGCTGATGAATGATTTGTACCATGCAGGAGTTGACGGCTATATTGTACAGGATCTCGCTGTGCTGAACATGCAGATTCCACCCTTACCCCTGATTGCCAGCACCCAATGCCACAATTCAAGTATACAACGCTTAAAGATGCTCGAAACAGCAGGATTTAGCCGCGCGATCCTGGCGAGGGAACTAACGCTGGACCAGATCAATGAAATCAGTCAATCAACAACCATCGGGCTTGAAGCATTTGTACATGGCTCGTTGTGTGTCTGCTACAGCGGACGATGCTACCTGAGTTTAATTAATGGGGGCCGCAGCGCAAACCGGGGAGAATGCGCACAACCCTGCCGGTTGGAATACACGCTGACAGATAACAACGGAACAATTATCAGCAGTGATAAACATTTACTCTGCCTAAAAGATATGAACCGGTTAGATTATATCGCACAATTATCAAATGCCGGAGTGACCTCATTTAAAATTGAAGGCCGTTTGAAAGATACCGGATATGTTAAAAATATTACGGGCTGTTACAGCGAAGCGCTTAACCGGTTTATTGAACAGACACCGGGTTTTGCGCGAAGCTCATCGGGAACCTCACGGTATAACTTCATCCCCGATGTTACAAAAACCTTCAATCGCGGATATACCGTATATTTTCTCACAGGCAGAAATGAGAAGGTTACTTCAATGAATACGCCCAAATCCACCGGCCAGTTCATCGGCAAAGTAAAATCGGTCCACCCATCTTTCTTTGAGATTGAAACGAATCATACCATAGTTAATAATGACGGAATCTGCTTCTTTACCCACGATGGTCATCTGGACGGTTTCAATGTCAACTCGGTTGATGGGAAGAATATTTTTCCATCAAGGATGCCTGATCTCAAACCCGGAACCCGTTTGTACCGGAACTACGACCATTCGTTCACCCGCCTGCTCGAAACCGATGGCTGTTCAAGAACTATAGATGTCAAATTAACATTTAATGAATCGGATGAAGGATTTATCCTCCATGCCGAAGATAAAGACAACAATAAGGTAAAATACATTTTAAAAACGGATAAACAAAAACCACGTCAGCCGGAACAGGCAAAACAAGCCATTATTACACAATTATCGCGGTCAGGCGGTACAATATTTAACGTAACACAGGTTGAAAATAATTGTTCACAACCATGGTTTATTCCCTTGTCGGTGCTAAACGGGATGCGAAGGCAGGTATTGCTTTTGCTGGAAGCAGAACGGATAAAAAACTATCAACGGCCGGTTATTGAACGAAATACAACAACAGATGCATTATTATGGCAGGCCGAAACGGATCATGCAAACATAGCAAACCGCAAAGCAGGATCTTTTTTTGAAGGGTTGGGAATACCGGGAGACATTAATTCTCCCGAACTAACCGGTTTCAATGCCGGTATGACTGTAATGAAAACAAAAATGTGCCTCAGATACGAATTCAATATCTGTCCGATATATCAAAAAAATGAAAAAGGTGAAAAAGCATTTTCAATACCTTTCCACCTTTCACATGATAAGCAACAATATATTGTTGAATTTGATTGTTCGGAATGTGTGATGCTGATTAAAACAGGTAAATAATGACCGGAACAAATGGCCTAATCTCTCCTGTCTCTGCCATGTCCATATCCCCTGCTGTTGCCTTCTTCGCGATCGCGTGCAACCGAAACTTCAATACGGCGTCCGTTAAGGTCATGCCCGTTAAGTTTTGAAATCGCGGCCTGTGCCTCATTATCATTGGTCATCTCAACAAAACCGTAACCTTTACTACGGCCTGTTGCTCTGTCTTTAATGATTTTAGCTGACTGAACCTCACCCAATTCTGAAAACAGATTCTTGAGCTGTTCATCTGACACTTTAAAGTCAATGTTTCTAACAAAAATATTCATAAAATAATTTTTAAAAATTAATAACAGATACAAAGGTAATGTTTTTATTTGATTTACAAGGTTATTGAATTATTTTTTTAACAATACAGAAACCAACATTTCATATCAAATTTTAATGATTTAGAAGAAAAAAGAATATACCACAAATACAGGTATCTATATTCATCACATCAAACATCTTCTTTCAGGCAATTAATGGACAGTAACCTCAAGACAAACATTGAAAACATAATCCATATCGGAACTTCGAGGTATTCAGCCGGTTGTATTGTTCAATAAAAAATATTCAATGGCTTTTCAGTGAATGATGATGACATATATTCTTGAACTGAGTAATACAAAAAAATAAAAGCTGAACGTATCAAAAAAAAATGTATTTTTAAACAATGATTACGCACATCCCTCTTTATTCCCCGCAGGGCTTTGATTCCTACTCGTTGATTGATTCAGGCGAGGGAGAGAAGTTAGAACAATATGGAGAATACGTTATAGCGCGACCCGAACCCCAGGCATTATGGACTAAAAC
>CAZRNJ010000315.1:0-2690 GCA_964601385.1 uncultured Bacteroidales bacterium
AAAGCGCTAAACCTTGGAGTATATGGCACTGACCTTGGATATCTGAATATTTATGAAAAAAATCAGGAGGCCATTACCTATTTTCTGATTATTGAAAAATTAGCAAAAGAACTGGAAATATCCAATGCGCTGGACGAAAACACCTTAAAAAACATCGAGAAAAATCTCAGCAGCAACGACTCTATTCTGAAAATTATTTCAACCACCTATCAGAATATTGACTCTTACCTGAGCGAAAATAATCGCGATGCGGTAAGCGCCCTGATCATTGTCGGAAGCTGGATTGAAAGTTTATATATCATCACCCAGTCGCTGATTGAAAAAGATAAACCAGGGCTGGTGGTACTCATTGGAAAACAAAAATATCCTCTTGATAAGCTTATCAGTATGCTGGCTCCTTATTACAACCAATCGAATGAATTCTCGGAACTGATTGATATGTTCACCGACCTGGCCTACGAATATGACTGTATGGACATTGACTACAAATATAAACCACCCACCGTTTATCCGAAAGATAAACTTACGGTTGTAAACAGCGAATCGGAATTATTACTGAACAACTATAATATCAAAAAAATTGTAGAAAAGGTAGCGGCGACGCGTTCAAAAATTATTAACCTCTAACCTCTTTCAAGCAATTATTTATTTGGATAATAAGAAAATGACAGAATTCTTGAAAAAAATACGGATGAAAAAAATTATTTCCTTTTGCGGGACGATTTTTTTGATTCTGTTGCTTACGGCAGGAAAAACTGATACCCGCGACTGTTCCCGGCATATCACCCAAGGATTTATTCCCTTCGACAAAGAATATATGATGGAGATATCCCAGGGCGAATCGGCAAACTATCAGGTTACCTTTTACGATGGATTTGTGTTCCGTCTGGCTGCATGCACCGACATCAGAGGGGCAACGCTCATTTTTTCTGTTTTCGACAACCAGGGAAATATTTTGTTTACCAATAAAGAGTTTGAACTGTCTCCTTACTGGGATTTTGTTTTTAAATCCACGCTTGAATGTACGGTTAAAGTAGAGTTACAGGATGTAAAATTCTCTAAAGCAAAAATCTGGCTGTTGGTAGCATACAAAGGATTATAACCAAAGTGAACTTAAGCAATGAGTGAAAAAATATTAAAAGCACTGATGCAGCTGTTTGCCATCATCGCTGCACCCGATAGTGACTTGTCCGAAAAAAGCCAGATTGTCCGTTCATTTCTGGGCAAACAAATCAACGAAGATTTAATTAATGAATACCTTAAAGTATTTGAGCAATACTACACCAGCCAGCAGGAAAAACAAAAAGAGAAAGGCAAACGCATCATACCCCTGAGCTCGGTAAGAGTTCTGAAAATCTGTACCGAAATCAACGAAGAGCTTACCCAACAACAAAAAATTGTAGTGCTGGTACAACTGCTCGAATTCGTTAAATCAGACGAGAAGGGCGAAACCCAGATCACCGATCAGGAATTTGAATTTGTTTCTACAGTGGCCGACACCTTCTTTATTTCCAAAGAAAATTTTGACGAAATCTATCATTTTGTTTTCTATTCGGCCGATATCATTCCTCCGATTACCGCAAACCTGATTTTTATCGATCAGAATCCAAGTTTCTCCGGCAATGTCAAACATATACAGGTTGAAAACCTTGAAGGACAGATTCGTATTCTGAACATTGATTATGCCGGCATGTATCTGGTGCGGTACATGGGACACAGTGAAATGTACCTCAACAGCCAGCTCCTTGCCAACGACAAGGTGGCTGTGTTCCGCACCGGCTCAAGCATCCGCAACCGGCTGATTAAACCTATTTATTACAGCGAAGTCATCGCCCAATTTATTGAAGATAAATTTAAATCACGAACCGTCTTCGAAGTAAAAAATGTATACTATAAGTTTAAAGATGGCGGGTTTGGGCTAAACAATATTACATTCTCCGAAGAATCAGGTCATCTGGTAGGTATCATGGGTGCCAGCGGATCCGGCAAATCAACGCTGCTGAATACTTTAAACGGAACGTATCCACCATACTCCGGCAGCGTAAATATCAACGGAAAAAATATTAACACCCAAAAGCATGAAGTGGAAGGTCAAATCGGTCATGTCCCACAAGACGACTTACTGATTGAAGAATTAACCGTTTACCAAAATCTGTGGTATAATGCGCGGCTGTGTTTCGATAATTATACCCCAGCAGAAATCCACGAGGCAGTAACCAGTATGTTACAAAATCTTGGTTTATATGAGATCCGCGATATTCAGGTAGGTAACCCTTTAAACCAGAAAATCAGCGGTGGCCAGCGCAAACGGCTCAATATCGCCCTCGAACTTATTCGCGAACCGGCCATCCTGTTTCTCGATGAACCTACGTCGGGACTGTCATCGCGCGACTCCGAAAATATCATGGACCTTCTCAAAGAACTTGCCCTTAAAGGAAAACTGGTTTTTGTTGTTATTCACCAACCCTCTTCCGATATCTTTAAAATGTTCGACCGGCTGATTATCCTGGACACCGGCGGATGGCTCATTTATAACGGAAATCCAATTGACTCAATCATTTATTTCAAAAGCCGCGTACATCATGCCAACTGGAGTGAAAGCGAATGCCATGTCTGCGGTAATGTAAACCCCGAACAGGTATTTAATATTATTGAAGCCAATGTGGTGGATGAGTATGGAAACCTTACCC
>CAZRNJ010000316.1:0-2637 GCA_964601385.1 uncultured Bacteroidales bacterium
GAAGGGTTTTCATCCCCTGTTCGGATAAAAATTTGATCAGCGCTTTGTTTTTTGGTAAACCCTTAAAGGCCCGCAGAAGAAGCAGTCCCCCTTCTTCGTTTTTATTCTCGGCAATCAGCCGTTTCGCATCAGCCAGCACCTGTGTTACTAATTGTTTTTGTGCCGAAACAAGCATCTCCACTTTAGGACGTAATTCTTCAAATTTCTGATTCTCGGTATCGCGCGGAATAGCCCCGGAGATAATCAGCGGTGTACGCGCGTCGTCAATCAGCACGCTGTCAACCTCATCAACGATGGCATAATGGTGTTTGCGTTGCACCAGATCCTGCGGACTGATGGCCATGTTGTCTCGGAGATAATCAAACCCGAACTCATTGTTGGTGCCAAAAGTGATGTCGCAGTTATAGGCCTTGCGACGCTCCTCCGAATTGGGCTGATACCTGTCTATACAATCAACAGACAATCCATGAAACATATAGATAGGCCCCATCCATTCGCTGTCGCGACGTGCCAGATAATCGTTTACCGTTACTACATGAACGCCACGCCCCGACAATGCATTTAAAAATACAGGCAAGGTCGCAACCAGCGTTTTGCCTTCTCCCGTAGCCATTTCGGCTATTTTACCCTGATGTAGTACGATGCCGCCAATTAACTGAACATCATAATGCACCATATCCCACGTGATTTTCGACCCACCGGCCATCCATTGATTAACATATATTGCGCGGTCATTTTGTATCGTGACAAAATCTTTTGTGGCTGCCAGGGTTCTGTCAAAATCATTGGCTGTTACTTCAATCTTTCCGTACTCTTTAAATCTTCTTGCTGTTTCCCTGACAATTGCGAATACTTCGGCCAAAACCTCTTTTAGTATCTCTTCGTTCTTTTTATTGATCTCTTCTTCAATATCATCAATCTGCTTGTATAATTCTTCTTTTTTATATACATCCTGCTCATTTTCTGCTTCTTGTTTTAATTGTTCAATCTCTTTTTGTTCATCTGTAACATAATCAAGTACTTTGGCTCTGATTTTGGCGGCCTTTTCACGGAGTTCATCATTGCTGATTTCTTTTAATCCTTCGTATATAGTAATTATCCGTGTTACTTCAGGCATGATTAAGGCAATATCCCGCTGATGTTTGTTGCCTCCAAAAATTTTTTCAAGAATCTTATTGATTATTGCCATTTTGATTAAATTTATAAACTGAATAATTAATTAATCATTGAAGAATCGCAAAGTTAATTTATTTTGCAGTTATTCAAAGAAAGATTGCAGCAAATAACAATAATTAACAGCCCATGAAAAAGCTACTTGTGACAGGTTTATTTTTTTGTATCATTTGTGTCAGTTATGCGCAGAAACAGGCCTTCTCGCCCTATACTGCTGATTACCTTGAGTTTTATAACCAGAAAATCACTGGTACATATTCAGCAACTGACGAATTGGGACATCCTTTGGGATACATCCCGCATCCTTTCAGTTTGCAGTTCCAATACATTGATAGTTCCAAGCTGTTTCGCAGTTTATTAAAATCAACCGGATCAACGCTCCCATCCCGCTATGATTTGCGCTCTCTGGGCATGGTTACAAGCATGAAAGATCAGGGTGGCGGTGCTTTCGGCGGAAACTGCTGGACATTTACCACTATGGCTGCTATTGAGTCGCAGTGGTTAAAGCTGGGGCTTGGTGCATACGATCTCTCTGAACAGAATATTGCCGCATGCCATGGCTATCAATGGGGGTTTGGCGAGGGCGGAAACGATATGATTGCCATGGGTTATCTTACACGCCTTGCAGGCCCTGTGGCTGAGGGAGACGATCCTTATGATGTTGTTAATCACGCTTGTGATAAGGGATTGCCGGTTGTTGCATACGTACCCGAAACACGCTGGTTACCTAATAATATCCAAATAATTAAACGGGCGATAATGACTTACGGCGCTGTATCAACATCAATGAGCTGGCAGAATTCTGCGTATTCAGCATCAAATTATTCTTTCTTTTATAGTGGCAATAAGGTCGTAAACCATGCGGTTACTATTGTTGGTTGGGATGATGATTACCAGACACCGGCAGGTAAAGGTGCATGGATCATAAAAAACCAATGGGGCAGCAATTGGGCCGAAAGCGGATATTTCTATATCTCGTATTATGATAAGAAAATAAATACCACCGCCTCGTTTTATCCTTCGCGCAAGCAAGTGTCTTCAATAGATAAGATTTATTATTATGATACATTGAGCGCTATCCGGCTTACGGGATTCCGTACATCTACGGCTTACGGACTGACAAAATTTATTGCAACTGGAACCGAAACGCTTAGTATGGCAGGTACTTTTATTCAAAGCGCTGGAACATTAATTGATGTTGAAGTTTATGATGAATTTGTAAATGATACCCTGAAGCAATTACGGAAAAGAATTATTAATCAGTATTGTGATCTGCCTGGTTGGTATACGTTTGATGTACCGTGTATTGTAACGGATGATTTTTATATCCGTATTAAATATTATTCTCCGGGTAATGAAACGCCCTTGCCTATTGAGATTGTTGCTGATACTTCATTTGCACAACCGCATATTATGAATGCTTCCGGGCTTGTTAATGCATCACTAATTCATTCGGTTCATACC
>CAZRNJ010000317.1:0-2628 GCA_964601385.1 uncultured Bacteroidales bacterium
ATGCTGTAGGTAATTTTTCAACAATCGGTGGCCAAGGTCGAAACCGTATCGCGGCTATCAGTACCAACAGCGGAATATCAACCGGATGGAATCCCAATTCAAACGCACAGGTTAATACAATTTGTATGTCCGGTGATATCCTTTACGTCGGTGGGAACTTTGCCACTATCGGAGGTATTTCAAGACCATATCTGGCAGCGATAGATAAATCAACCGGAACAGTTACTTCTTGGAATCCCGGAGCTTCGGCGTCTGTCACCTCAATAGTAAAAAATAATAACTCCATTTTTACCGGCGGCAGCTTTACACTTATCGGCGGATATCAAAGAAACCGGCTTGCCGCACTACATGCATTAACCGGTGAAGTATTACCCTGGAATCCATCTGCCAATAATACAGTAAACACATTGACTGTTTATGATACCACAATATATGCAGGAGGAACATTTACCAATATCGGAGGCAATGCGCGCAACCGGATTGCTGCAATTCATGCCCTTACAGGAATTGTATCTGCATGGAATCCGAATTCCAGCGCCCAGATTACTTCACTTTATACTACTGAATCATCAGTATATGCAGGGGGCGCATTTCTTACCATTGGAGGTGCAGCACGCAATCGTATTGCTGAACTAAACCCCTCAACAGGATTGGCCACGGGCTGGAATCCAAACAGCAATGGAATAGTAAGGGCTATCGCAATATATAACGACACAGTATATCTCGGTGGTGATTTCACACAGGTTGGAGGAATTGGCAGAAATCGCTTAGCCGCTGTTAATAAAACATCAGGCACACTAAGTGCCTGGAATCCCAATGCATCGGCACGGATTCGTTCACTCCATATCCGGGGAAATACACTTTATACCGGTGGCGAATTTATTACCATAGCGGGACAATCAAGAAACTATTTGGCAGCATTTACACTATCCACTGCGGCCATTAACGGATGGAACCCGTCACCTGACAACTTTGTTTATTCAATTGCAACGAATGATACAACGGTTGCTGCCGGTGGAACATTCCAGTTAGTAAATATTTCATCTAGAAACAATATTGCAGCACTTGATGGCGCAACAGGACAACTGACCGCTTTCAATCCTGCAGCAGACAATACTGTTCGTGCCCTCGCAATGTTGAATAATCGTTTATTCGCCGGCGGTTCATTCACAACCATCGGAGGACAACCCAGAAATTACATTGCAGAATTAAATACTCTTAGCGGCTTATCTACTGTATGGGATGCAAATGCCAATTCAACTGTTTTTTCTCTTGCAGCATATCATAAGAAACTTTATGCAGGAGGAGATTTTACCACTATTGGAGGACAAGCCAGAAACCAGATTGCCGCATTGAATCCGAACACCGGCAATGCAGAATCATGGAACCCGGGGACAAACAACAGAGTATCATGTATTGTGCCATACAAATCACAAATCTTTATTAGCGGTGATTTTACCTTTGCAGGAGGACAGGCCAGAAATTATATTGCTGCCATTGACACCGGAAATGCGTTGGCAACAGCGTGGAATCCCAATGCCGGCAATTCAGTTTACACGATTGCAGTTTCCGACTCCTCCATACTTTTAGGAGGTACATTTATTACAGCCGGTGGACAACCCAGAAATTATCTTGCATCAACAGATACACTTAACGGAACGGTTACTTCATGGTCTCCATCCGCAAATAACACAGTATACGACTGTCAACCCTTTGACACCTTAATTCTTGCCGGAGGAAGTTTTACTACAATAAACACGAAAAATCGCAGCCGGATTGCTGCTATATCCAAAACAGACGGCTCAGCCGCAAACTGGAATCCCTCACCAGATAATACTGTTAGAGAAATAGCTATTTATGATACCACAGTTTTTATTGGCGGCGATTTCTCAAAAATAGACGGATACAGCAGAAATGCTTTTACTGTTTACAGCCGTTGTTTCGATCCGGATGTGCCATCAATAAGTATTTCGAAAGATACAATTTGTGCCGGAGATTCTGTTCTGCTCAGTATATCTGCCGGAAACCTTAATTCAGCATCACACTGGCAATGGTATTCCGGTGCATGTGGCGAAACAAAAATCGGACAGGGTATAAATTTAAAAATTGCACCACTGAACACAATAACAGTATTTGTCAGAGGTGAAGGCCGGTGCGTAATTCCTCCTCTATGCACTTCAGCTATCGTTTATGTAAAAGACACTTCATCCTCAACCATCTATGACACTGTTTGTACAAATAATCTGCCCTATATACTTAACGGCAATAATTATAATTCTTCTGGAACATATTATGACACATTATCGAATGCTGCCGGATGCGACAGTATCATCACATTAAACCTATTGGTTAAAAACCATAGTACAACAACAATTCATCAAATTTCATGTGATAGTTTCACACTCAACGGTATCACGTATTATTCAACCGGTACGTATATCCAAATATTTACAAATTTTGCCGGATGTGATAGTATAATAACTTTAAATCTAACCATCGGCGATACTACACGACCAGCTCTCACTGCCATTGCAAACCACACAGAGTACCCCGATGGTTCGTGCGACTTTACGATTCCCGATTACAGAACACTTACAACCGCAACAGATAACTGTACGGCTACGCCTG
>CAZRNJ010000318.1:0-2625 GCA_964601385.1 uncultured Bacteroidales bacterium
CAATCACTGCCTTTGCCATATCCGATATCTGAGTACCCAGAAATGTATTGCAGAGATTAATCAGCAGCAATACAATCACAGGAACCAAAATCAGTTTATTAATACTGATTCCAATAATATCAATTCGCTTAAGCAGATTTTTGATTGGGGTAACGGCGAGTGTGCCACCGATATATAACATCGAAAGCGGACTTGTTGCGAGCCCGATATCATGAAGTGCCCTGACGATAAGCTCCGGAAGACGAAAATCCAATACAGCAATCAACAGTCCGACACAAAAAGCAATAGTATTCGGATTAACAAGGTTGCGGATACTTTTCCAAAAATTTCCCGAAACATTTGTGGCAATCATCACACCAAAAGTCCACAACACACTGCTGGACACAAAATAATACAAAGCCGCATACAACACACTCTCTTTAAACTGTGGAAACAAAGCAGCGATAAGCGGGAAACCAAGAAAAACTGTGTTTCCAAACATAGTGTGAACTATATGAATATTGTCGAGTCCCGGTTTAACCCTAAACAACCGGGATGATAATGTACCGGTAACAAAAAACAGGAATGCTGCGATATAGCAAAAAATTGTAATCCACATTCCATTAATCACAATCTCCCAGTTCACCTTTGTTTCAAGCATTGTAGAAAAAATTAAAGCAGGTGAAGCAACATTGAATACCAGCTTAGCTAATCCATCACGAACACTGTCAGTGATAATTTTTCGCCAGGCAGCAAAAGCTCCAATAACGATTACAATTCCAAGAAGCAATATCTGATTTACGATAACTTCCATTTTTTTATGTTTTCAATCATTTTCATTTATCTCATCACGATTTATTACACTATATGGTGGTTCATTTGCGGCGAGGACACTAACAATCGTTCTTGCATTAATCATATCAATCGCATCAGCAACTTCAAAGCTTGACGCAGCAAGATGTGGTGTGAGTACTATATCGGTACCTTTCCCAAAGGATTTTGATGTCACAAGAACTTTAAACCGTTTGACTACCATCCGAAAGGACTGTAAAATGAATCGTAATAGCTGAACGGCGAATTATACAAAGACCGGAAAGGGGAATAATAACCGGGCAGGCCGCCATTGCGGAAATGGAAACTCCCGCCAATAACCATATTCCGGCCGATCAAATAATTGAAACCAAAACTCATTCCGTTCATTCGTTCGTAATTATTATAAAAATTCATATTGGACTGCGGCCCCTGGCCATTCATATTCGTAAATCCACCGGCGCTGAACGTTAATTTACGATTCATCTTATAGGTACCTTCCAGATAAACCAGTCCATTGTTATAACCACTGCCACTGCGCATAGAAGGGCCCATTGCCCCGAAGCTATTGTTAAACAGCATCATTCCGGTGGTCATATGCAATTTTGTGTTCACCTGCTGCGACATGGAAGGATTAATATAACTGCTGTTGAATGATTGCCCGCCCCATGAGCCGAAACTCGTTCCCATCGAAACATTAAAATGCTCCTTTTTACGCAAAACCGGCGGTCTTGCAGTATCGTTGCTCTCCTGTGACTGAGCCATCAGCGGAATTAATACCAGCGTAATATATAAAAAAAACTTCATCACCAATCAATAACTCAAAATTACAAAATACATTTTATCAGAACATAAATTCTTTTCATTCTTTTACAAATGACATAAAATGACAATGGTCAATCATCTCAATCTTAATAAAATATTGTCCTACCGGCCATGAATTGATATCAATATTTATCAGATTCACACCTGCAACAAACAGATAAATGGTATTCAACGTTCTTTTGCCGTCAGCAGAAAAAACGGTTAAAAGTCCTTTCTGAGGGACAAGTGACCGAAGAGAAACCGTTAGTCCCGACGAGCAAGGATTTGGATAAATGGATACAGCATCCGAATCATCCACCTGCCCGCTCACCCGGGTTGCATTAACAATTTTTATTCGGCCATGGCTGTATAGTTCAGATATATCCCACTCCAGGGAGCTTGATAATCCGGGTAGATTAATAGTAGCGAATGATCCGGTGATGGTGACTGCCTTGAATAATACAAAAACGTCATTCAGATTCAATGCTAATCCATTACTGTTCGTAATCTCAAATACGCCGGCGCACACGATGCTGTCAGCAGCAATAGTGCCGCCCAGAGCCATCTCAAGAATAGCATCCGCTGCATTATTCTGAAGGCGATTTATGTTTATACTATCCGTATTGACAACAAAACGGGCAGCGGCATTCACGATAACCGTAAGATGCGGCCCATTGCTGATGCTTCCGGGCATCGGACGCGCAGGATCATACGGATTCGTCTGCATTTCAACACTTCCTTCATTGATCAGCAACGTTGAACCGGGATTACAACCCATATCACCGCTGATGGTCATTCGGGCTGGCCCTGTCTTGGTGAGTGTGCGGTTTGATGAATAGAACATCAGACCACCGTAGTTGTAATAATTTTTATTGGGCCAATACCATATTCTACCTGAAATAAGCAAATTGGTCTCAGTACAAATAGTCACCGGAACATACATTAGAATCCCGCCCGCATAATCCTTACTATTTGATCTCACAAACCATCCACCGCTATTAATTTCGAAAACGAGATGACCATTAAACCGCA
>CAZRNJ010000319.1:0-2603 GCA_964601385.1 uncultured Bacteroidales bacterium
AATATTAATTCTATTTTCCTCTAATTAAGTTGCATTTATTTGTTGAATTTAATTACTTTACCGACTAAATAAACAAAATACGCGACTCTAAATTTTATATTGTCACCCAAACTGTCGTGCATCATATATTCTTTTATATAGGTAATTTCTTCCTCTTTGGTCATCCATATTTTATGCAAGATGAAAATAAGAGTCATAAAAAAAACAGGAAGAATAAGATGATTTCTGATGACAATTGGTTTTTGGTTAAGTAATGTATTTACATATAAGAAGATAGATGGCACGATCATAAGCACCGCAAAGGCCTGTAAAAAAAACAATGCCGTATACAAAGAATAAAATGCTTTAAATCTAAAGTAACTCATTGTAATGGCAAAGAAACTTATGATCATGATGATCAATAGATATTTTTTTGAAACATCTTGCTTAAGATTACTGAAAATAATTGTAAGCGACCAGGCCAGAGTGGTAAATATTGTTGAGAGCAAACAGAGATCACGTAAATATATATCCATTCCCCAAAACTATAAACTTAAACTGAATGAATTACTACCTATAAATAGTCATTTTTTGATTTGCTGATATAAAGAACAAAGGTGTTTTATTTATTTAGGTTTTACTGATAATATATTACGGTTAAATCAATTGTTGCTGATTTTATTTACTATAAAGAATTTTTTTAAAAATTAATTTTTATTTTTCTTTTCTGTTTCATTAAACCAATTTAAAACATACCATACAAGCCACCATGTTAGAGCTATTAACAGGGGATAGGTAAGCAATAATATGATTTGTTTTAAATACATGATTGTTAGTATTTATGAATATCTTTTGTTTTCAGTTCATCCGAATCAATGGGTTTATTATTAATCGCCCGCCATGCATAAAAAATATAAGCGAATACAACAGGAATAAACAGTGAAACATAAAACATTGTCTTCAGAGTGTAATGACTGGAGCTGGCGTTAAAAATAGTTAGCGACGACTGCATGTCCGACGTAGAAGGATAAAAGGGGGTGTTCATCCATCCCGCAATAAGCACAAGCGCACATACAGCGAGTACGGTTCCTGTTCCGCTATACCAGATGCCTTGAATACTATCAAAAAACAGAGTAAGTATAATGCCTGTGAGCACAAGAATAACACCTGAAAGGAAAATGATTAAAACAGCCGGCAATTGTATCAGATTCCAAAAATATTTATAGGGTACCATGCTGATCCCGGCGGTATTGATATCCACAATGTATCCGTCACGAAACATAAGCCATGCAATAAACAAAAGGAAAAATATGACAAAGAGTAATCCGTTTATCCATAAATGCTTTTTAATCTCTGCAGATATTTTATCGTTTCTTATATTATTCGCAAAATAAAGTAACGCCAGGGTTCGGGAGAGTAATAGCACAGTAACCCCCAGGACAAGATTAAATGGTTGTATCAGCGCTTCGAGTCCGCGCAACGAAGTATGCCAGATCACTGTATGATATTGACTGAGAGAAAAAGCAGCGCCCGAATAGAATGTGGCAACGATAACACCTGCCAGAAAAGGCCCCAGTGTGCCGTTGATCATCAGAAACCATTCAAATGTTTTATGTCCGTAAATATTGCCTGCTTTCATCCTGAACTCGTACGACACGGCCTGGATGATAAAACAAAACAGAAAAATCATCCACAGCCAGTATCCGCCGCCGAAACTGGCAGAATAGAACAAAGGAAAAGCGGCAAACATGGTGCCGCCGAAAACAACGAGCGTTGTAAAAGTAAACTCCCATTTTCGTCCCAATGCATTGATGAGTATGCTGCGTGAATCGTCATCCTTAGTCAGGGTATAAATGAGCGTTTGTCCGCCTTGTACAAACATCAGAAAAACCAGCAGTCCGCAAAGCAGCGAACCCACAGCCCACCAATAATATTGTAAAAACAGATACGACATATGTGTACTTTTTCCTAAATGTTATGTTTTTGGCCCTGTTTTAACCTGTTGAACCATAATAGTAATATCAGCAATCAGCAATGTTGTAAAAATAAATGCAAAAATCCAGAATGTAAGCTGCACGGCCTGGGCATCTATCTGTGTCACGGCTGCCGAAACAGGCATCAGGTCCTGTATCACCCAGGGCTGCCGGCCCATTTCAGCCACGATCCATCCGGCCATGGTAGCAATATATGCAAGGGGAATGCTCCAAAGCGATGCATAGAGTAACCATCCGGCTTTATCGGTCTTCCGCTTTAAAGTGAAAAATAAGATCAACGCAAATAACAAAATAAACCAGAAGCCAAGTATAACCATCAGGCGAAAACTGTAAAATATCATTGGCACATTAGGAATAACACTTTCGGGACCGTTCAGATATCCATAACCGAAATAGCAAAAATTATCATCCAGCATGGCCTTGGCCTCCCGTAGAGCCACCGTGTCATTTTGTTTCAATGCCCGGTTATAATTATCGAGTGCAGAAATAGCCAGTTTTCCCCTGCTGATTTTATCTTTTACCGATATCAACCCGTGTTGCTCATTACCTTCAACCAGGTCTTCAATACCTGGTATAAAACTGTTGGGATCATTGGTTGCGAGCAACGACAGCATATATGGTATCCTTAAC
>CAZRNJ010000320.1:0-2602 GCA_964601385.1 uncultured Bacteroidales bacterium
GCGCAAACTGTCGCGTATTTCCCTGTTCTGGATCATAATTTGCTGATGTTGTTTTTCCAGATTCCCGTGTTGTTCAACAATCTGCTGTTTATGCATTTCAATTTCCATCGTTCGTTCATTTACTAATTGCTCCAGTGATTTACTGGTGTCTTCCAGGATTCTTCTGAACCTGTCGGATACGGCAAATGACAAAAAAAGAACCTGTATTGCAAGCCCCAGTTTTACGCCATATTGAGTAAGCGGATTATTCGGCAAAACGCCTGTGTTTCGCGAGACATACAACGAAACACCCAATAACAACAGGATGAATGAGATAAAAAACAGGCGCGCAGGCCGGTATCTGAGCATGATACGGATGCTGATCCATAATATAAATAGTGTATCTATCAGCGAGAGATAATTGGCGCCAATAGTACTGTATACGAAATACGGATAATCTGTAAAAGCAAGAACAAATACAATAGCAATAAGCGCCAAAAGGATGTTAATCACAGGAATCATCTGAGGCGAATAGATGTGTATGCGCAAAAAGTCGCGTGAAAAAGTGATTAGAAAAAAATTGGCAAGCGCAACAAATATGATGTTCGAATGGTTTGACCACCAGGGATGAGATGGCCACAATAATTGATAGGATAGCCCGTCAATATTCATCAGAAAAAGCGTGAGAAAAAAGATATATACTGAAAAAAATACATAGATTTTATCTTTGATTGAAATGAACAGAAAAATATTAAAAATGAGCGCAAATAGCAGAAATCCGTAATAAAGAAAGTTTACGGCCATTTCCATGCTGTCATTTGCCATAAACCGTGTTTTATTCATCAGGATCATTGGCATTCTCAATGTCTCTCCATTGTTATATACCCGGATGTAATAACTATATAAGGCCTGCGGAGGAATTGTGATTTCAAAAAGATAGTTTCTGTTTTTAATTTTCCGTGTGTGAAAATTTAATAATTCACCACCGGCATGTGCCGACAGAATTTTTTTTCCTTCCAGTTCATAAAACTGAATGGAATTAATGGGCGGATATAATATCCCGAAGATAAATTCGGCCGGATTTGAACCCCGGTTATTAATGCTGAACCGGATCCAGTAAGCCGAGCGTGTAAATCCGGGAGCAAGCCCTTTCGGGCCTACTGTGCAGAATGGATAGCTTCTGTCATCGCTCGACAGATCTTCTATTTGTATCAATCTGCTTGTATCTTCAAGATAAAAAACCCGGCTTTTTAATCCTATCTGTTGTGTGTTTTCATCTACTGTAATTACCGGAATTCCTTGCAAATGAGGCCATCCGTAAAGTATAATCAACAGCAAAAAAAAACCTTTAAAATACTTGTGTTTCATTTGATCAAAATTATGTAACTTTACTCAAAATATCATCATTAATAGAAAAGAACTCTTCAATATTTTGGGAGTGTTTAATAATGCATTAATACAACGAAAATCATAATGAGGAGTTGTTTGTATATATTCTTTTTCTTTTTATTGTTGCCGGTACTGGTTTCCGCACAGACCTTCTATATCGGTAAGCATGTAAAGAAAAAAGATTATGGATTTGGTTTTGAGCCGTTATTGCACTCATCAGGGCCATCCAAAGGATTTAATTTTATGTTTTACAGCACCTATGGCGTGAAGCGTAAGATGCAATGGAATGGCCGATTGGCCGGCGGCAGCACGATGTATCTCGGATCGGACCTGAGCTGGAAACTTGGCAAGGGTGCTGCATTCAGTACCGGGGCCCATTATTTTGAATACCCAGGACTTGATTTAACATTTAATCTGAATCTTCCGCTTAACCGTTCGTTTCGCCTGATTACCGGGCTTGATGCTGATGTCGAATTCGGTGATTCACTGGCTGTACCCATCTGGCTGCCGATTGGATATGTAATGGATATTACCATTAATACCTTTTTTTTTATGCAGGCAGGTATTGCTGTTGCTGATCCCGCTTTTCATTATTTTGGGGCCGGACTGTTAATTTTTTATTACTGATGTTCCGGATTTACCGATGTTTTTTGAAATCTGATTAACATAACGAAATCAGATAGTTCGGTTATGATTACCTTCGATTATTTGGGGTAAAAAATGTTTTTTCTTTTTTATATTTCCTGGCTTTTTTAATTTCGCTGCTGAATCTGTTTTTTATGAATGATAATAAACAAAAATACCTTGATGAGGCCCGTCAGAAAGCAGCCGACCTGTTGCAACGCATCACTGTACTGAAGGACCGTGCCGTTATTGCCCGGAATGAGGCCGTCGAACGTATTGATGAACAAATATTTCAGTTGGAAAAGCGAAAGACGGCAATCCTCGAAGCCCTTGAACAATTGCGTACCACCGATGATAAACAGTTTCAGCAAGCCAGACAACAGTTTGAAAGTACTGTTCAGGAAAGTATTTTTGATAAAATCAGGTATTCTTTTTTTGAGACAAGTGACCAGATTGCCGATTTGTCAACCTGGGCAGATGATCAATGGGATAATTTTATCGAAAAAGCCAAGATAAGGCAGATAATTGGGTTGGTGACCAGCAACAATCATCAGCAAATCGCAGCTACAGTGGCAATCTTTCAACGTAGCGACCAAATTCGAAGGCTTCA
>CAZRNJ010000321.1:0-2593 GCA_964601385.1 uncultured Bacteroidales bacterium
TTATTTTTTGCGTGACGATTGGCTTTTTGCCAATACTTTATTATTATTTATTCCGGATGAGCATGAGGGGAAAGTCCGACATATTTTGCTATCCATTAAAAACCTTTTGTCGCGATATTTTGTTGGGATATGTATTGAAAGTACATTAATTTTAATATTTATTTCAATTGGATTTAAGCTGATCGGGTTTTCATGGGGTACCTGCCTAATTGCCGGTTTAATTGCTGGAGTATTAAATGTTATACCATATATTGGGCCATTAATTTCTTACTCATTCGGGATGTTTATATGTATGTTGACTTATCAGCAATATGATTTTTCATTTAGTATCGGAACCCTTTTAGGATATGCTACAATATGCTATGTTATTGTTAAATTAATTGATGATATAATTTTTCAACCTTATATTTATTCGAGCAGTGTGAATGCACATCCTCTTGAGATTTTTATTATTATATTACTTGCTGCTAATGTTGCCGGAGTTATGGGGATGTTGTTTGCAGTTCCTGCGTATACCATTATCAGGGTTATTGCCAAAGAGTTTTTCAGTAATTTTAAATTAGTTAAGAAGATCACAGAGAATATATGAAGGGTAATAGCATTGAGGGTAGAATAAAAAAAAAAACTATATTTACACTTTGTAAGCGCAAAAAATGAACAGGATTAAATGGTTAATAGGATTTTTGCTGTATCCTGTGTTGCTTTATTCACAGAACTTTTCAGCCGATGATACAACATTTTGCGATACAGGGAGAGTAATCTTCACCAGTACGGCACCCGGTAGCGTAGTAAAGTGGATTTTTGGTAATGGGGATACAGGAACAACCAATCCGGATACAGTGATATATAGATATCCCGGCAGATATACTGTTACGTTATATACAAATATTCCTGATACATTTATTAAGGTTGCATATATTACAGTTCGTAAAGTTCCTCCGGTGATTATCAAACATAGTGATAGTATTACCACCGGTTCATATAATATCCGGTTTGATGTGTTGCCTAAATCAGACGATACGATTAAATTGACATATCATTGGAATTTTGGCGATCAGCAAAAAGTAATTGATACAAATTCAGTTAAAGAGCATTTATATCCACAACCAGGAAAATATAAAGTAACAGTGGTTGTCGTTGACAGCAATGGATGCGCCAGTGGTGGTGTTAAAGAGATTGAGGTTGTTGACCGGCTTGAAGTGCCGAATGTATTTAGTCCGAACAATGACGGCATTAACGATATTTTCCGGATCGAATGTAATGGTGTCAGCAGTATTACATTTAAAGTATATAATAGCTGGGGAGTGGAAGTATTCACACGTACAGCACCTGTTATATTGTGGGATGGTCACTCATCATCCGGACAGGAATTGAAACCGGGACTTTATTTTTACGTTCTTCAAACCGATGATGGCCGGGAGAAGAACGGACATTTGTATATGTATAAGTAGATAATGTTTTTTTGAGCCAGCGATTTTCGAAAAAGTTTATTGGTTGTTTATTTTTTCTCAAAAGGGAAAAGAAAATTTTGTTGTAAATGATGCTCATTAATCATGATTTGGTTTATACGTTCAACAATATCCGGAAATTGATTAGCGAGATTTATTGTTTCAGCACTATCTGATTCGATATTATATAATTCGATGGGTGCTTCGGGATTATTTGCCATTTGTAGTTTAATACCTTTCCATTGGTTCAAACGTACGGCCTGTTTTCCTCCCTGTTCATGAAATTCCCAATAAAGATGATTATGCTGTCTGTTTTCTTTTCCGAGGAGGGAGTTAAGAAAGGAGATGCCATCTGTTTTTTCGGGAGTGGAAATATTTGCGAAATCACAAAAAGTCGGTAAAAAATCCCATGAGCTACAGATATGATTATTCACGATTCCGGGTAGAATGTTACCGGGCCATGAAACGATTAATGGAACCCTGATGCCGCCTTCATAAAGGTCACGTTTAAATCCTCTGAGTCCTCCATTGCTATTAAAATATTCGGGATCGGCGCCTGCTTCAAGATGAGGGCCATTATCACTTGAAAAGAGGATAATTGTATTGCTGTCAATATTGAGCATTTCTAATAGTGATATAATTTCGCCGACATAATTATCAAGTCGTTGAATCATAGCAGCAAAAGCGGCATGACTGTATAGTTGTGAGCTGTAGCCCGATGGATTGATATCGGGTCCATAATCATTTCCAATGAAATTTTTTTCGGGGAGAAATTTATTTTTATTATTTCTGAATAATGAATCATCCGGGACAATGAGTTCGGCATGGGGCAAAATATATGGAAGAAATAAAAAGAATGAAGTATCTTGATTTTGATGGATGAAACGAAGTGCCTGTTGATGAATCAGGTCGGGAGCGTAATCGTGAAGGAGAGTTCCTTGATTGTGAAGCATAATTTTTTTGTCGTTGTTCCAGAGATACTCGGGATAATAGCGATGCGCCAAACTTTGGCAATAATAGCCATAGAAGTTATCAAATCCATGCTTAAGCGGATTGCCAGTATTTTCGATAAATCCTAAGCCCCATTTTCCGAAACAGCCGGTAGAATATCCTGCAAGTTTTAATATTTTTGCTAAAGTTATAGC
>CAZRNJ010000322.1:0-2564 GCA_964601385.1 uncultured Bacteroidales bacterium
CCGCGGTTTTCTATACCGAATAATACTGCCGGTGCATGACACATGCACTCAACGATGCGTTCAAGCGTAATCCTTTTTTGCATTAAAAGCGCTGAAAGCACATAAAAACTGTGTTGTACCATCGGTATTCCGGATGGGCAGGTGGTATATTGGTTTTCTTTCTCCTGTAAAGTGTGCGGGGCATGATCCGATGCAACCGTAAGAAGGGTTCCATCGGCCAGCGCTGTTATAAGGGATTCGCGGTTTTCTGCTGATTTGATGGATGGATTACATTTAATATGGCTGCCGTGCAAAGCATAATCTTCTGAAGTGAAATACAGGTGAGGAATACATACTTCCGCCGAAATTCTGTCTGCTCTGATTTTTTTTATCAGTTGTACCTCTTTATCAGTAGAGATGTGAGCAATATGCAATAGTGTATTATACTTTAATGCCTGCTCAACGGCAAAAGAGCAGGAACGGTAACACGATTCCTCATCGCGAATCAGATGATGAATGGTAAATGGTATGTTATTATCATATTGCTTATTGTACCGGTTCAGGTTTTCAGCAATTATTGTCTCGTCTTCGCAGTGCGCTATAATAGGTAGAGGCGATTCTTTGAATAATTCGATTATGGCATCTTTATTTTCAACCTGCATATTACCGGTCGAAGTGGCTAAAAAGAGCTTTACCCCACAGGTTTTTGAAGTGTCGGTGCCGCAAATCTCTTTCAGATTGTCGCCCGAAGCGCCCAGAAAGAAACCGTAGTTGCATAGCATACGGGTGGATGCCATTTCGAGTTTAGCGTTTAATAGTTCAGTTGTTGTGGTTTTAGGATTAGTATTCGGCATTTCAAGCACCGAGGTTACCCCACCGGCAACTGCTGCTGCCGATTCGGTACTCATATCGGCCTTATGGGTCAGACCCGGTTCGCGGAAGTGCACATGCTCATCAATAAAACCGGGTAATAGATATTTCCCTTTGGCATCAATCACATCAACGCCGGTCAACTCCGATTCAGGATTATTGGTGAATATTTTTTCAATCTTTTCACCTGAAATCAATACACTGGCTTTATATTGCCTTTTTTCATTGACTATTAGCGCATTACGAATAAATGTTTTACTCATTTTTTTTTCGGTATGATCTGAATAAACTTCTGTATTTCATGATAATGACTCCAAATAGCGCCTCATTGAATATCCCCCCGGTCATTTTTGATGAACCGGCTTTCCTGTCTGTGAATACGATAGGAATCTCCTTAATATTAAATCCCAGCTTCCAGGTAGCAAATTTCATCTCAATCTGGAAGGCATATCCTTTAAACTGTATCTTGTCAAGGTCGAGGGTTTCGAGAACTCTTCGCCGGAAGCATTTAAACCCGGCCGTTGCATCGTGGATTTTCATCCCGGTAATCATCTTAACATATATAGATGCAAAGTACGACATCAGCACCCTGCCGATAGGCCAGTTTATAACATTAACCCCGGAGACATAGCGTGAACCAATAGCCAGGTCGGTTGCTTCGTTTAAACAGGAATGATAAAGCTTGGACAGATCGGCCGGATTATGTGAAAAATCGGCATCCATCTCAAAAATGTAGTTATAATTATTTTCGAGCGCCCATTTAAACCCTGCGATATAAGCTCTGCCCAGACCTTCTTTCCCTTTACGTTGAAGAATATGCAAACGGCCATTGAAGGTTATTTGCAGTTGCTTCACCATCTCTGCGGTACCATCAGGGCTGTTATCGTCAACAACCAGCAGGTCAAAGTTTTCGGGCATGGCCAGAACAGTGTTCACCATGGATACGATATTTTCTTTTTCGTTATAGGTTGGTATGATTACAACAGCATTATTCATTAAATTAACATTATGGCATAAAAATAAAGGGAATAATTATATATAGCAAAGAAAAGAAGAAAATAAGGTGTATTTATATGAATATTAGTATTTTAAATAAAAGGATAGATAGTGAATTGGTGCAGTGTTAAAAAAATATTATTAGAAAAGTGATTGGATATTAAAAAATGGTGTATATTTGCATTCTCATTTTTGAAAAATTCAAGTTCTTAATAAAGATTTATTTGCACAATTAAAAAACCGGTTGTATATTTGCACCCGTTTTTTAATTTTCATAAGTTTTTTGTTCTTTGAAAAGATTGAAGAGAAGGAAGATTGAGTAAATTTTGTGATGAATTCTGAGCTAACAAACTTTTATACAATGAAGGGTTTGATCCTGGCTCAGGATGAACGCTAGCGGCAGGCCTAACACATGCAAGTCGTGGGGTAACAGGTGTAGCAATACATGCTGACGACCGGCGCACGGGTGAGTAATGCGTATGCAATCTGCCTTAAACCGGGGGATAGCTCCGAGAAATCGGAATTAATACCCCATAACATCACGGATTCGCATGTTTCTGTGATTAAAGCTCCGGCGGTTTAAGATGAGCATATGTGCCATTAGTTAGTTGGTAGGGTAACGGCCTACCAAGACGATGATGGCTAGGGGGTCTGAGAGGATGATCCCCCACACTGGTACTGAGACACGGACCAGACTCCTACGGGAGGCAGCAGTGAGG
>CAZRNJ010000323.1:0-2547 GCA_964601385.1 uncultured Bacteroidales bacterium
ATTGAATACCGTACTGGTTGAAAGTATTGCTGTATTCGAGGTCTCAATGTCAGTATACCGGGTAATCAGTTGATAAACGTCCTGCCCGAATATTCGTATGATCTGCTCCTTCATAATATAAATGCAGGTCAAAGATATATAAATGGATCTTTTAAAAAGCACAGAAAAAATAATTTCGAAAGAATACGGCCACTTTTTATGGTTGAATCTGATTGTAATTGGGATTTTCGATTAATGACTTAAAAGCCAATATCAAAAAACGCAATCCAGGTTTATAAATAGCACTACGCATGGCCTGATTAGAGATAGAATTGTTATATCATTTCAGGTCACAATCCCGGCAGCAAATTGCAACAATAGGAAATCCAATCTACGGATATCTGCATATACTAAAACAACAGAAGAATCGTTAGAGAATTGCATAAGAAGTAAACGAGGATAATTATTAGCAATTCAACAGAAAAAAAACTATATTCGCCTTCTAAAATCAAAAATAAATGTCAAAATACCGTTTATTAAACAATTTAATCGGCTGGGCAGTATTTGTAATTGCATCAGCAGTATATCTGTTAACTGCAGAGTCAACAGCGAGTTTATGGGATTGCGGAGAATTTATTGCCTGCGGGTATAAACTGGAGATCGGGCATCCTCCCGGCGCGCCTGTTTTTATGCTTTTATGCCGTCTATTCGCAATATTTACCGCAGATGTTACCAAAGTTGCATTTATGGTGAACAGTTTATCGGCGCTTGCCAGTTCTTTTACTATCCTGTTTCTCTTCTGGTCAATAACTCACATGGCCCGGAAGCTTGTGATTGGTAATACAGATGATTACAGTACTATTAATCAGATAAAAATATTTGGCAGCGCCCTGGTTGGTTCTCTATGCTACACATTCAGCGACACTTTCTGGTTTTCGGCAGTAGAAGGAGAAGTATATGCCACCTCATCATTATTTACAGCCGTGGTTTTCTGGGCTATCCTTAAATGGGAGAATGAGGCCGATGAAAAACATGCAACACGATGGCTTATCCTTATCGGCTATCTGATGGGGTTATCCATAGGCGTACACCTCCTGAACCTGCTTACTATTCCGGCTCTTGTTCTTGTTTTTTATTTCAGAAAATATACGGTTACCCCCAGAGGTACGGTTTATGCGCTTATTCTTTCTGTTATTATCCTAGGCAGTTTCCAGTATATAATCATTCCCGGAGTGGTTAAAATAGCTACCCTGTTCGAATTGCAGGCCGTGAACACCTTTGGATTACCATATTTTTCAGGTGTTTTTATATATCTGGCGCTGATTATTGGTTTTATTGTTTGGGGCCTTTACTGGACTCAAAAGGAGAACCATATTATACTCAATCATCTGATTGCTTTTCTTACAGTAGTACTGATTGGCTATTCAACCTATGCATTGATTGTAATCCGTTCAAAAGCCGATCCGCCACTTGACGAAAACAATCCGGAGAATATGTTTGCCCTTCTCTCCTATCTGAACCGTGAACAATACGGCGACAGACCATTTCTTTATGGCCCGTATTACAGCGCCCCTATTATAGGGATCAAAGAAAAAGGGAAACAATATATTCCGCGCGATGGCAGATATGTAGTATCAGAAATCAAAAAAGAATACAAGTATGATCCGCAGTTTATGACTTTTTTCCCCCGGATGCACAGCAGGAGGCCCGATCACATCCGTGAATATAAAAACTGGGGAGGAGAACCGCGAAAAGTTAAGACAATGGATGAAGGCGAAATGAAAAACGTAGAAAAGCCCGGATTCGGGAATAATCTTAAATTCTTTTTTACATATCAGCTCGGGCACATGTATTTCCGTTACTTCATGTGGAATTTTTCGGGACGTCAAAATGATGTACAAAGCTATGGTGAATTGCTGAATGGCAACTGGATCAGCGGCATTCCGTTTATTGATAAATTATTTTTAGGCCCGCAGGATAACTTACCCAAAAGCTTGTCGGAACATGAATCCCGTAATAAGTATTACTTGTTACCTTTTCTGTTAGGTCTTGCAGGATTATTTTTTCAGTTTAACAAGCATAAAAAAGATTTTGTAATCACTATGGCCTTGTTTCTGCTAACCGGTATAGCCATCATTATTTATCTCAACCAACCACCTTTAGAACCACGTGAGCGCGACTATACCTATGCCGGTTCATTTTATGCATTTTCAATATGGGTTGGATTGGGTGTGTTATCAGTTATTCAGTTCCTTTCTAAAAGGATACCTGCAGCCGTCAGTTCGGTTTTGGCAACAGTTTTATGTCTTGGTTTTGTACCTGGAATTATGGCAAAAGAAAACTGGAACGATCACGACCGTTCGGGTCGCTATACAGCGCGTGATATTGCCTATAATTACCTGATGTCGTGTGCCCCCAATGCCATCCTGTTTACCAATGGTGATAATGACACCTTTCCGCTTTGGTATGCACAGGAAGTAGAGGGCATACGCACAGATGTACGCGTGGTGAACTTGATGCTTCTGAATACCGACTGGCATATAACACAAGCCAGACGAAAAGCATATA
>CAZRNJ010000324.1:0-2539 GCA_964601385.1 uncultured Bacteroidales bacterium
AAATATCCGCATCATTATCAGCGGCCATGATAACAGTATTTCCACTTACACGACCGGCAACCAGACAATAGCCACCCTGTGATAAATCATTTGGATTATTTGCAGCAAGTAATCCAAACTTAAACCTACTGGCCGTGCCACCAATACTCCTAACTGAATCAATCCGCACCGAAATATCAAAATCACTGCCAAAATCATCCCGCCACATAAGCGCATAACCATCACTGCCCGAAGTTCCATCGGTTGGGGCATTAATTCTGTTTCCGGCATAAATCTGAACCGAGGTATTAAACCGGTTAAAATATGCATTGCCACCTGCGTTAACCTTTGATTGGTTCCATACATCAGAAAAAACACGCGAATTAAAATTATCAGTAGGGAATTGAGGACATACATACATATTACTATCAACCCAGAATGAAGCAGCTACCGTACTTCCGGCACAAACACCAACAGTATCTGTTCCGCAATATCCAATCTCAAGGTTAGTTCCATTATCTGACCCGGTGCGAATAGCATTGGTTCCTTTTACCCTAATCCTGTAGGTCGTTCCATTTACAATCGGATTAAAGGAAGGGACTATGCTTGCCAGAGGGCCATTAGCCGGCAAGGTTGCGTTGATTGTTCCGTAGGTAGTTCCATTCAGTTTACCAATATTAAGCGGGTATTTCCACTTGCCTGCAGCATCGCTTAATTGCGCGGTAAATACATTTCCTGTTCTGAAATTCTTAGTTACATTGAAGGGCACATTAAGTGAATTACCCGTGCAGAAAGGACTACCGGCAACAGTTGCAGTAATAATAGCTGTATCACAATCACCGGTCATCCAGCAAACAGCATTATCAAAGAGTGTCCATCCATTGGCCGTAAGAGTAGCAGCATTATCGGCAATAAAAAAGGCAAGCCGTTTTGCCGGTGCATTACCCATAAGACCCGACACCCCTATCTGATCGCCCGCCTCATAAGTTAACATAGTGTAATCTCTTGACTCCTGTCGGGCAAAGCACCATGCATCAACATACCCCAGTTCGGTACATGGCGTTGAATTATATGTTCCTGCACCGCCGATAGTTCCACCGGCGGTATAAACGGCAACAGGTGTAGAAGTAAAACCGTTCATAATAGGATGTGTAAAATCATCAATCCTT
Organism: uncultured Bacteroidales bacterium; assembly: GCA_964601385.1. Lineage (GTDB taxonomy): Bacteria > Bacteroidota > Bacteroidia > Bacteroidales > JBBRXJ01 > CAZRNJ01. Next base: position 1,149 of record CAZRNJ010000324.1, read on the forward strand.
ATCTGAGTTTCACCTGTATATGAGCCGGCCTGCCCGCTCTCCACCATCTGCATATCATCCAATAGCGACGGATTATTTACCATAAATGGTATACCCATGGAAGTATATTTGGCACCAATAGTTGCAGTAGCTGTTGCTGTGATAATGCCAAACTTATAACAGCCCGGCGGTACAGGATCATCGTCATCAACACAGCGTACTTTATATGACATAGAAACCAACCGGTTATAAATATTCAAGTCGTTTCCGGTTAGTGATGCCTTATTGGCTACAATTAAAAGGATACTATCACCATTAGTTATAGAAATGGCCTTTGATCTTGCAGTATATCCACATGAATTGGTAACCGTAACTGTAATATTACCGCTAACAGGAACGGGAAAATCAACATCAATACGGTTAATAGGATCATTTCCAACAATTACAGCGCCGGATGGTGCTGTCCAGGTATAGGTGGCAAAATTCACGGCATCAATAGTGTATGTTCCGCTGCTTCCCTGGCATAAAGACGAGGGGCCAGCAATAGCTGTAAGCACCGGCTTGGTTGATACATTATCACATTGTACCGAAAGAGTTTGCCATGCACTATTTCCACACTTATTTACAGCACGTACACTGATCGTTCCGGTTTGACCTTGTGTTGCAGTGCCTTTCACGGTAAGTGTAATATAATTCAGTGTATCCCCCGGACCAGGATTATTAATCCATGTAGGGACGGACCATTCATATTTAGTTGCGCCATTGGTAATAGCTACAGAAAACTGGTAAGTGCCGCCGGTGCATAATTTTGTATCACCCCCGATACTACCGGGCACATCAGGAACTGTTTCATTCAGTTCAACATGCAGCACACTCGGGTTCAAGCTGTATCCGCAGTTATCCTTGAGCCACACTTTTATATCATTAGAAGTAGATAAACCGAAATCTACAGTAATCGAATTACTAGTTGTAGTTGTACGATAAGCCGGATCAGGTACAGGCGGAACAGTAATTTTGGCGCCTAAAGGCACTTCCCAGATATATTCAGAGCCCGCAGCAGGTACACTATAAGATGCTACCTTCTGTCCAACACACATGGTGGTAGGCCCGGATATTGGCCCTGCATCATCAGGATAATCATTAATAGTTAAATTAGAAGCAAACGGTACACTTGTTTTTGCCGGACTGGTAGCTACTGCTCTGAGTTTATAATTTGTTCCGGGTAAAAGCCACATAGGAATACCACATTTAATTGTGCCACTCAACGAATCGGTGCGAGAACCAATCTCAATAGGTGAACCGGCAAAAGAGCCATACATATCCGACAACTCTATTTTAAATGTGTTATAAATTTTAATTGGTGTAAGCGAAACCGGATTAAACCGCACAGCATCCCATACTACATTGCCACC
>CAZRNJ010000325.1:0-2507 GCA_964601385.1 uncultured Bacteroidales bacterium
GAATTATAATTTAGTCCAAATGTCATCTGTATAATGCCGATGTAACAAATGTTTAATCCATTTACATTGGACTATTACATTTGTCCAATCGGTATAATTTATTATATTTGTAACATAATTACTTGTTTTTATGGGGTTTATATCGTTTATTCTCGGACCCTTATTGTTGCTTGTATCACCAAACTATGAATCGGTTTTTTCGGATGGTTATAAAGAGGCCATTACTTTTATCGAAGAAAACAACCGGTCAATAAATAATGTTATTACCGACGAAAGGGAAAAAGAAATCATTATCTCGGTTATTTTCCCCGAACTGATGCGTTATTCATTCCTGATGGATTATTTTCAGGAAAAAGCAATGGAAATTATTTATATCAGTCATGGCTCGGAGAAGGCCGACTTTTCTTTAGGCCGTTGCCAGATTAAGCCGTCGTTTGTTGAGAAAATGGAGCAATTCGTACAATGTTCGCCGTCATTGCTTGCCAAACACAGGCATATCGTTTTGTTTAGCGATACATCACACTCTGCCATGCGCAGCCAGCGCATTCAGCGTATTCAGTCGTTCCGGTGGCAACTGGAGTATCTCCGCTGTTTTTATTCAATTATGAATGAACGTTTGGCCGGCTTCAAATGGAATTCCCGCGCTGCCCAGATTAGATATTTTGCTACGGCATATAACCACGATTTTACTGCCGGATATGATGAAATTCAACGGTGGATGAAGAAAGAAACTTTTCCTTTTGGCGCCGGTTCTTCTATGAATAAATATTCGTACAGCAATATTGCTGTGTATTTCTACCGAAATAACTGGCCCGATCTGAAAAATAAATTATTTACCGCCGGAAACTGATTATAACCGTATCCCGATGATATTTATATCATCTGTCTGCTTCATGTCGCCTTTCCAGTTCTGATAGGCATCTAAAAATGCCTGCTTCTGTTGAATCATCGGAAACATGAAGTTATTTGTGATTAGATTTTTGATGCGGTACAACTGGAATTTTTCACTGTTGATATAATTGAACTGGCTTTGTAAACCGTCCGAAAAGAAATAAATACAATCTTTCTTATTCAGTTGAATTGTTTTGTCGGTAAAGTCCTTCTTGCGTTCATTAATAAGTCGGGTACCGCCAATCGAATATTTATCTCCTTTGTAGATTACTGCGCCATTTTGATCTGTAATAATAAATGCGCGCATGGCTGCTGATACAACAAGTTCATGCGTCTTCAGATTGATTTTGCTGATGGTCAGATCCATTCCATCGGCCATGTGCATCTTTTCAATATTCTGGTTGATGGTTTCCTGGAATACGGTGTCAAGTTTATACATGATTTCCGATGGTTTAAGCGTGGGATTGGTTAATATGATATCTTTAATTAAAGTCATCCCAATCATAGAAACCATTGAGCCCGGAACGCCATGGCCGGTACAGTCGGCGCAGACAATAATAAAATTGTCGTTATCAATTTTGTCAAACCAGTAAAAATCGCCGCTGACTATATCGCGTGGCAGGTTTATAATGAATGATTCGGGGAAATACTTCTCAAGCAATGAGTAAGGTGGGAGCATACCTTGCTGGATGCGTGAGGCATAATTGATACTGGCCGTGATATCTTTATTTTTTAATTCTATTTCTTCTTTCTGACTCACAACTTCTGCTGTTCGTTCGTCGAGCTGTCTTTCAAGTTCTTTGCGGAATGCCTTCTGGCGTTGTTCACGGATAAGGTAAACGGAATGGATCGAACCGATAAACAGAATAATGCATATCAATATAAACCACCAGCGCTTCCAAAAGGGTGAATCAATCCGTATGGTAATCATTGCTATCTCATCTGATGTGAATCCGTCCGGATTATATGCTTTAACTTTAAATGTGTAATAACCATCTTCCAGACGTGGATAACGTACCTGCTTTTCGGTTGTCTTTTCCGACCATACCAGATCGAATCCTTCTAGCATATATTGGTATTTGATTTGTGCCGGTGAGCGGAAAAAGATACCGGTATATCCGATATTTAACCGGTAAATACCATAGGGTAAACGTATATTATCGCTGCTGATGTCGTATATGCTGTCGTTAATTAATATCTGTGTTATATTTATTTTTGGTATGGCAGCAACTGTATCGGCCTGCTCCAGGTCGTAGGCAACAAGTCCGGTAGTGGTACCCCAGTAAATCTTCTTGTTTTGCCAGATAACAGCGCTGTTCAGGTTGCAGTCGCCGTTAAAACCAATATCTGTGCCAAAAGTTTTTATGATTTTGTTTTCTGATATCCGGCTTAATCCGAGCCGATGTCCTATCCAGATATGATTATGCGGATCGCTGATGGCGCTATAGCAATAATCCGATTTTAGTCCGTTTGTGCTGTTGAGCATTACCAAGCTGTCTTTGGTAAAAATAAATACTCCTGAGCCATAGGTCGCTCCCCATAGATCACCATTCCTGTCTTGTGTGATCGAGTGAAAAATCAGTTCTGTTGTATGATCAATCGTACGGTGGTTGAAA
>CAZRNJ010000326.1:0-2503 GCA_964601385.1 uncultured Bacteroidales bacterium
AAATTTTTAGTTTACAAAAAATTAACCTATGAAATATTGACAATATCATAAAGCTTCGTAATTTTGTAATTAGACTCATTAATAAACGAGGTTGCACGGATGAAAAATCTATTTTATAAGAATGCATTTATCGCCATTTTTTATTTTGCAGATTCACCGAATCCGTGACAATCGTATATAGTAAACGAACCAAAGAGCGGTTGTCCTGAAAAGTGGCAACCGCTCTTTGTGTAAGTAGTAAAATAAAGGAAAAACCGGAAGAGAGACGGACGCGGGAAATATAGCGTAATCAACTCCTTTTTATTGTCTGCTCTCTCCCCTTCATTGCAAGGTAGTTTTTCCCAATTTGTACATTTTGAAATCCTATGGTTTAACCGAACCAGAAAGGACAGGGGCTTATAATGCCTACCTTTTTGGGAAAAACATTTTGCCTATCGCGTAAACAAAAAACGTAAGCTGTACCGATCCAACGATACGTTCGTTGTGCCCCAGCGGGGAAGCTAGTCTGCCTGGCAAGGAAAAGAGACTAACAAGGTTTTTTATTCTCCTCATTCAAATTTGGTCATGCTATGAGTAAGAGATCATTTTCCCAAAATCAGCAAGCTGAGTACAGATTTATTGATCGCATTGCCTTTTCGTTTGCCGGAACGGATAAGGATGCACTTAGAACCGGTGTCATTTCGCAGAAAGATGAAGATGAACAAATTATCTTCGGATGGGCAGTGTTCATCGCCGCCGTTGTTACCTTCTTGAATGTGTATTATTTGGGCACCTACATGTGTAAGACCTTGGGTTATTCCGAAAAGTATGCGGTTGTTCCTGCTATTGTTTGGGCGGCTTTTATCCTGATAAATGACCGTGCATTATTTAGCGATGTTGATATACGAAAGCTTTGGGTGCGGATTCTATTTTTGGGAGTAAGCGCAGTAGTATTTTCTTACGGTATTCAGTTGAGAGTTGCGAACGTCAAGATTGAAGAGGCGATCCGCCAGGATGTGGCGGAGTATAATTTGTCATTAGAGCAAAAGATTACGGATATTCAAACAACTTATGAAGAAAAAATAAAGCCGATAGACGAAGCACTACAGTCCTTTTCTATCAATGGTGATGCTTATGTAGTTGGCAATGCTACCATTGTTAATGATTTTCGCCGACAACGTAAAGTTTTACTTGCCGACAAAGAAAACGCCATCAAAGCGATGCGAGCTAATATAGAAACCATGAAACGGCAGCCGGATTATTCCGTGTATAATCGTATTGTGGTTTACCAAAAGCATTTTTGGTTAAAGGACATCATCGGCATGTTACTGGGTATTATGATTCTGGTACTTGAAGGCGCACCAATTTTTATCAGAATCAGGAATAGAGATTCCGACTATTTGTACTACAACTTTTTGAAGCGTAAAATGAGCCGCTCTCAATGGAGACAGTACACCTTGCCACAGAAAATGAAGCTATATCATGATGCTGAAAGGATTGTAAATGGTTGGTATGAGGATCAGGAAAGCGATGATGGAGGAGAAGAAACTGAACCTGATACTAACCAAAACCAACCTAAGGAAAAGCAACCGGAAGTATTTCCCAGATTTAATTTTGATAAATTCTAACGTAGCTGCATTATGACATTCTGGTTGATTGTAATCGGAATTGGCGGGCTCGTCCTTGTTTTGGTGGATGCCATGCCCTCTGCTCGCAGGGGGCATGGTTCCCTTCCTGCCAAAAGAAAAAAACAAGTAGCAGAAGCAAAGGAAGAAAATTTATCCTTTGCGGATTACATCCATGCAATTGTAGATAAAGATAGCGCTGTTTTTTTCTCACAGGAGCGAGACAAATACCGGATTGAAGAAGGTAATCGGGAGCTTAACAAAAAAGCGGTACAGGTGGAGGTAGATAAAAATCTGAACGACCTGGACAAAGCAAAAAACGCTTTTGATAAAAGCATTATCGAGGATACGAAACGAATACATTCAAAAGAAATAGAAGTGGACAAGAAAATAGCGCTACACGAAGTGGATAAAGCCGCTGAAGAAGTCAAACGACAGCAGTTTATTTTGTATTTGGATAAGAAATTCTGGGAAATTGCACAGGCAGAGAAAGAACTGGCAATGGCAGAATACTTTTTCAAAAAGTACCGCACTTTAGAAATCAAAGAAATTCAACTGATTCACAAAGAAAATCAACTGGAACTTCAGCGAGATCGGGATTATCTGGAAAACTTGTGGGACAAGGCTGAGATCAAGGAGCAGCGTGTTCAGCTTCGGGAGGATGCTTTGAATTTGCTCACTCGTGAAGGAGTGCTCAAAGTCAGGGAAAGTGAGTACCGGTTTTTGGAGCTAAAAGCACTGCAATACTTGGGATATGCCTCAATGGACGATTACTACGAACGATTGCGCACTCTTGATAACCTTTCCCGGCAATATGGGTATAATTCCATTACCAATTTTGGGGCAAACATGCTGGAATATGGCGAACTCCGAGACTTGAGAAATTACAAGAGTAAGTA
>CAZRNJ010000327.1:0-2486 GCA_964601385.1 uncultured Bacteroidales bacterium
GCTTTAATGTTTGCATTGTACAATATCATATAAAAATAAATAATATTTATGAAATAGCAAAATTAATCCCTGCATTATGTAATTTTATAGCGGCAATTTGTTATAGTATGGTATGATATCAGAAGAGCGATTAATCGAATTACAGGAATTTATTGTTATGCCCAGGGGTGTTTATACATATTTGCATAATACCGAAAGAAAGGAGAATGCTGAGGATATCATGCTCAATGGATTTCAATTTGAAGGTTATCTCGATTATACCACTGATCAGATATCCGGGATTGAGTTAATCGAGTTGAAGTATTTTTTTCATCAGCGCGGCAGGTATGGGCGTTATACAGTAATTTTACAGATTGCTCAGGCCTTGATAAATAAGTATTCAGCCATGGCAAGCGATAGTCGTATTCATTTCTCCGAGATTCTATCGCAATCGGCGGCGCTGAATGCCGAGAGTGGTGAGACAACCTATATCTTACCTCCTCAGTTTACCCGTGGTTACTTTGACCAGGATAAAGGGAAGATTTTTGAAAATAATCTTTTTAATCCCGCGCTTGATCTTGAAGTGTTTAATGATAATGTGAAATTTCTTAAACAGAATAAACAGAAATGAAGACAAAAGCAGTCAGGATTTACGGTAAAGATGATTTACGGCTGGAAGAGTTTGATCTCCCGGCCATCAAAGATGATGAGATACTTGCGCAGGTTGTGTCTGATAGTATATGTATGTCGTCGTATAAGGCATCAAAGCAGGGAACAGATCATAAGCGGATTCCGAAGGATATTGCAACGCATCCGACAATTATTGGTCATGAGTTTTGTGGAGTATTGCTGGAAGTGGGTAAAAAGTGGCAGCATAAGTTCTCCGCAGGACGGAAGTTTTCTATTCAACCGGCGCTTAATTATAAAGGATCGCTTGATGCACCCGGGTATTCGTACAGATATATTGGAGGTGATGCCACGCATATTATTATTCCCAACGAGGTGATGGAAATGGATTGTTTGCTCGATTATTCAGGCCCCGGGTATTTTATGGCCTCTCTTAGTGAGCCCATGTCGTGCATTATTGGCGCTTTTCATGCCAGTTATCATACGCGTCCGGGCGTATACTTGCATGATATGGATATTAGGGAAGGCGGAGCCATGGCTATTCTTGCCGGTGTGGGGCCTATGGGACTCGGCGCAATTGATTATGCCATACACCGGAACCGTAAACCCGGACTACTTGTAGTTACTGATATTGATGATCAGCGGCTCGAACGTGCTCAATCACTCTATCCTGTCTCCGAAGCAAAAAAGCACGGGATTGAACTGTATTATGTCAACACGGCAAAACTGGATAACCCCGATGTTTATCTCTTGTCTCTCACTCATGGTAACGGGTATGATGATGTTTTTGTTTTTGCACCGGTTCGGCAGGTTATCGAACAGGGCGACAGGATTCTTGGTCGTGATGGTTGCCTTAATTTCTTTGCCGGTCCGTCAAAACCTGATTTTAAGGCCGAATTTAATTTTTATAATGTTCATTACGGATCTACCCATATTGTAGGAACCAGTGGCGGAAATACCGATGACATGAAGGAGTCACTGGAGATGATGTCGGTAGGACTTATTAATCCGGCATCTATGATTACACATATCGGCGGCCTGGATGCGGTGATTCCTACAACTCTTCATCTTCCCGATATACCGGGCGGAAAAAAATTGATGTATACGAATATTAAGCTTCAGCTTACGGCAATTAATGATTTTGAGTTAAAAGGCAAAACTGATCCTTTGTTTGCATCCCTTGCTTCAATAACGAATAAGCATAATGGCTTGTGGTCTGTTGAAGCCGAGGAGTATCTGCTGAAAAATGCACCGGCTCTGTGATGGCAGGGATTATGCCACTAATGGAGATGTGGACACTGCCAGCTGTCCTGTCGGCTTTGTTCCTGGGTTTTTATGATATTACTAAAAAGCGATCGCTCGATGGTAATGCCGTAATACCTGTGCTGTTTTTCTCAACTGTTGCAGGTGCCGTATTGTTTATTCCTTTTATCATTTTTTCATACACAGGGAATATTTATCCGGCATTGTCGCCGTTTTATGTGCCCTCTGTAACCGGTAGAGAGCATCTTTTTATCCTTCTGAAATCATTTATTGTCATCACCTCATGGATTCTTGCGTATTTCGCTTTTAAGAACCTGCCGGTAACTATTGCTGCGCCTATACGCACATCAGGTCCGCTGTTTACTATTCTTGGAGCACTGTTATTATTCGGTGAATTGTTAACGCTTTGGCAATGGTTGGGAGTGGTGATAACGCTGATATTTCTGCAATTATTCGCTCATGCCGGCCGTCGCGAAGGTATTGAGTTTAAAAAGAATAAATGGGTTGTGTTTATGTACCTGTCAACATTCATTGGATCGCTAAGTACATTGTACGATAAATATCTGATGATACGTTTCAACCGTATTGCAGTGCAGGCGTGGTATAGTGTTTATATG
>CAZRNJ010000328.1:0-2469 GCA_964601385.1 uncultured Bacteroidales bacterium
GCCTTGAAGAGGCCTATATCAAAGGACTAACCGTGCAGTGTAATACAAAAAATATTTTCCCGAATGACGAGGAATTACCCATCCTTCTGGATAAAGTGTACCCCTGTCACGAGATTGTTAAGATTGATTATTATCTTCCGGGCTGTCCTCCCCGCGCCGACCTGATCTGGGAAGCCCTGGTAGCGATTATTACAGGCAATACCATGAAATTACCGTACGAAGTATTAAAATATGATTAACGATAAAACTATGGCACAAAAAGTAACCATCGAGCCCGTAACCCGCGTTGAAGGACATGGAAAAGTAACCATCCATATTGACGATAATGGCAATATCACACAAACACGACTGCATATTGTTGAATTCAGAGGTTTTGAACGGTTTGTCCAGGGCCGTCCGTATTGGGAAGCCCCTGTGCTTGTTCAGCGCCTGTGCGGTATCTGCCCCGTAAGCCACCACCTTGCTGCGGCAAAAGCTGTTGACGTGCTGGTTGGCGCCGGAACCGGTGACGGACTCTCTCCTACTGCCGAAAAAATGCGCCGGCTGATGCATTATGGCCAAATGTTTCAGTCACACTCCCTTCATTTTTTTCATCTTGTTTCTCCCGATCTGCTCATGGGTATGGATGCCGATCCGGCCATTCGTAATGTAGTTGGCGTAGCTCAATCAGAACAATATAAAGAACTGGCTGTACAAGGTGTGATGATGCGCAAATTCGGACAGGAAATCATACTAGCCACAGCTGGCAAAAAAATTCATGGCACAGGCGCCATTCCCGGAGGGATTAACAAAAACTTGTCGATAGCAGAACGTGACAGTTTTCTCAAAGGTGCCGATCCGCTGAATGCCGACAAAATGATTCAATGGGCTTCTTCAGCTCTTGAACTGTTCAAGGGTTACTATTCAAAAAACAAAACAACAATAGATGACTTTTCGAGATTTCCGTCTAATCACCTCAGTTTAGTGCGTAAAGACGGCGCTCTGGACTTTTATCATGGCGTACTGAGGGCAGTTGATCATGAAGGCAAAAAGATTCTGCACGATGTTGACTATCAGGAATACTATAAATATATTAATGAAGAGGTACGTTCATGGAGTTACATGAAATTTCCCTTCCTGACCTCTATCGGCGAACAGGATGGCTGGTATCGTGTAGGACCGCTGGCACGGCTCAATACCTGTGATTTTATTCCTTCTCCTCTGGCTCAAAAAGAATTTGAATTCTTTAAATCACAAACCAAGGGTAAACCCAATAATCATTGTATGCACACGCACTGGGCACGGCTCATTGAAACACTGCATTCTGCTGAAGTGATCAAGCAGTTGCTGACAGACAGAGACCTTCAGGGCACCGACCTGGTTCGCAAAGGCAAAAAGCAGTTCGAAGGAGCAGGTCTGATTGAAGCGCCCCGTGGCACCTTGTTTCATCATTACCAGATTAATGAAAACGACCAGATCACAATGGCTAACCTCATTGTTTCAACAACCAATAATAATGAACCCATGAACAGGGCAGTCAATTACGTTGCCAAAGCCCAGATGACCGGTAAAAAGACAATTACCGAACCAATGATGAACGCCGTTGAGATGGTGATCAGGGCCTATGACCCTTGCCTGAGTTGTGCCACTCATGCGCTGGGAAAGATGCCTCTGGAAATAACGCTTTACAACAGCCGTAATCAGATTATCGACCGCAAATTATCGGGACAATAAAACGCTGAAACAAATGCAACAGAACAAGCTGAATTTCCTTATTTTCGGATTCGGCAACCCGGCGCGTTGTGACGATGCTTTAGGCATTTTGCTTGCCGATAATTTACAGGAATGGGCGCTCCAAAATAAGATACCGGGCATTCTGACTGATACCAATTACCAATTAAATATTGAAGACAGCTATGCCATGCAGTTTGCCGATGTGGTTATATTTGCCGATGCGACTGTTGACCCCCGCATAGAAAATTTCTCTATGGAACGCGTTAAACCTTCAGCCAAAATCACCTTTTCGCTGCACACCACTTCGCCGGCTTATCTGCTGCACATGTGCAATGAACTGTATCATAAAAACCCGGTAACTTATATTCTACAAATAAGAGGTTACCAGTGGGAATTAAAGGACGGCCTCTCGCCCAAAGCATCCAAAAACCTTAAAGAAGCAACCAAATACCTCAGGGAACGGATAGAGGTAACAATAAAGAAAAAATGATGAATACCGGTTCGCGGTCAATTGTCTGAACTAAGATTTGTTGGGGTTTGGATCATTTAGGTACGGTCTGTATGACGGCGGGGGTAGTGCATTTTTTAACCCCCTGCCCCCTTAAGAAGGGGTTATAGCATACCGTTTCGAAAAACATGGTAACTGAATCAAGCTATTTCAAAAAAGATCAAAATATTTTATCACCCTTCATAAAAAGAACTAATACCGATTGGACAAATGTAATAGTCCAATGTAAATGGACTAAACATTTGTTA
>CAZRNJ010000329.1:0-2450 GCA_964601385.1 uncultured Bacteroidales bacterium
CTTAAAAAATTTGATGATTTTTATGCCCGTTTTTTTATTGCTGATCCGGTAAAAAAAAACGCCACAATATTTTCTGTTCCTTCGTTGAAAGCCAGATTCATTAAATATCTCAAACAATTATCACCCGATGACAGCCGGAATATAGATCAGTTTTTTAAATTTCTTGAAGAGATGCATCATGAGTTACATTATCTGAAAACAGAACCAAACTTTTTAAACATACTGAATATACTTATCCATTGTCCGAAAATTATCCGTTTGCGAAAAAAAACATACGATCAGTTTCTCCGCCGGTTTAATTTTAAGAACAAGATATTATATGAAGTACTTGATCTGTTTTCTTCTTTCAGCGGATTATCTGCCGAACGGTGTTCAGCACTGTTAACTGCATCGGCATTAAACACAACGCTTGAAGGAAGCTACCGTCCGGTCAACGGGTTCATTCAATTCCCGCAGATCATGCGTAAAAAGATAGAAAGCATGGGTGGTGAGATCCGCACACAGGCAATGGTTAAAAAAATCATTATTGAAAATAATACGGCAACAGCCATCGAATTATCTGACGGAACAAGATATCATGCCCGGTATATTGTAACAACGGCCGACACAAAGGTATCATTACTCCGGCTTGTCGGAATAGAAAATCTCAAAGCAGCCGATAAACACTACGCACAAAAAGCCGATCGCGTGGCTATGTCTCCATCCTCTTTCTTTATTCATCTGGGTATTGATGAAGCGCTTGATCTGAAAAAGCTTGGCTTTGACTGCGGGTACAATGTTTTAACAACCGGTGGAGATACGTTCGAAAAGATGTATCGTGCTTTTGACAAAGATGAACTCTTACTGTCTGATTCTCTTTTTCATTGCGGGGTTGTTTGTCCATCGCTTAAAACCGGCGGAAAGCCCGTGATCAGCATACATGTTGTGCCTGCGTCAGTCAACGGATGGATTGATTTGCGTGAACGTGATCGCGAGCAATACCATAAAAAAAAACAAAACATAGCAGACCACTATATCCGGCTGGTTGAACAGTATATGATACCTGGCCTGCAACAAAACATCCGCTTCATAGATATTAATACACCGGCCACTTTTGCCAAATTTCTTAATTCCCCAACCGGATCAAACTTTGACATGATGCCTGTACCATCAAATTTTGGCATGTACCGGCTTAAAATGCGGACACCAATAAAAAATCTCTTTCTTCCGAAATTCAGCAATGGCATCTGGCCATCAATGCAGGCAGGAATACAAGTAGTTGATATGATTACAGGAGGGGCAATTATGAGCGGTAATTCAAGATATTCGGTACAAAAAAAATCCTAATCATGACTCTCCCATCCGGGATCAAAATTAACAGGCCCGTTTAACCACCTGGCTTTACTATCCCAGCAGTCATACTCAATTAGAAACTCATTATTAATCATATCCGGATATCCCTTCCGGCTGCAGTGGTATGAAATATTTATCGTGTCACTTACCGTCCACTTTTTCTGCTCTTTATCGCTGCTTGAAATGACAATACGAGATAACAACAGTGGAAAATTAGCAGGAACATATCCGTACAATGGTTCAAAAATATTTATCACTGAGCCAAGCCCGGCAAACGGATTCAATACACTGTCGTACTCAAAACTCATTCGCTTTTTCTGGCTTAAACCCGGATACAAAACAGTACAGGCAACCGGTATACCCTTGTGATAATAATAATTTATAACCTGATATTTCCGTTTATTAAAGAAAGTAACCTGTTCTATGATATTACTCTTGTTCGAATAACTAAAAACATATTGAAGATTACCCGTATAACCGGTAATCAGTTGGAGTAATTTATTCTCATCATAATGATACGTGGTTGCGCTGAATATGGGCATATTCAGTATCTTGATCAATTGACCATCCGAATAGATGAACCGGAAAGATTTGTTTTTTTTGTGTCCTTCAACTTTTTCATCAACCGATATCAACGTATCATTGCGCCAATTAAAGTACAGTAAACGCACTTTTTTATCATTGATAATTATCTTTTTTATGCGGCACCGGTCGTCAAATATTTTTACCGGCAATGAATTTTTTCTGCAACTGTTAAAAAGAAGGAATAAAAATAAAAAAATGAACCAAACATAATCAACCGTTTTTCCGGGATACCCTTTATGTTCGGAAAAGATAAACATAGCTGATTAAACAAATCGTGCGACTGCGTTAAAGGTGAATCCATTCAGAAAATCAGAAGCCGAAATGCGTTTTTTTCCTGCCTGTTGAATCTCCAATAGTTCAACAAATCCATTTGCCGCTGCTACAAGCATACGCCTCCTGCCCTCGGTGATGATTGTTCCGGGCACAAACTGATGTTGGTCTGCGACAGGCATGGCTGAAAAAATTTTAAAAGTTATTGGCGTCTCGTATCCATTATCCAGCATGGTCCATGCAGCGGGATAAGGACTTAAACT
>CAZRNJ010000330.1:0-2437 GCA_964601385.1 uncultured Bacteroidales bacterium
ATAGCATGGTATGGAACTGGGGCGACGGCACAAAAGACACTGTATGGTTCGATGCAGGGGGCGGTGTTCATTCATCGGTTAAAATATTTCCCGGGCCAAAGTATTACACTACCATCAATGATCCGATACTGGCGAGCCCGATGATTTTTGACGCCACACCTAATCCCTGTACCTTAGATTATACTTACCCACCCGACCTGAGCGATACGGCGGATAAAGTTACCGTAAGCTATACCTTTGATAGCTGCAGCCATTGCCCCGACTCAGTACAGTACACCATCTGCCACTGGTATAAGCCATCGGTGTGCGATGAATCCTATTATAGTAAATGGCCGGCAAACAAACGCTACCGCCGTTGCGATTCAACCTATCATAACCCCGACTATGTTGTAGCAGTTACAGCTTTTGGCTGCAAGATTGACAGTTTCCAGACCGTACTGTCGAACCCATTTCCCGTACACGATACGGTTAAGGCCTCGTTCAGCTTATCGGACGATCAGGATTCAATAGGCCGCGATTTCTGCTGGAACGAAGTGATACGCTTTAACTCCGACAGTTCACATTATCAACAAACAGCTACCTGGCGTCTACATCAGACAAAAGAATTTCCCAATCAGAATGTTACTGTTGCAACTACGAATCATGACAGTATTGAATTTATTCTTAACGAATATTTCTTCCTTGACACAGCCAACTATCCCGACAGCGTTTACTATCTCCGTGGGTATTTTGATGTTGACCTACTGATACAGGGCTTTAACGGAGAACTGGACAGCATACGAATTAACCGTTATATGCGGATTCACAGGCCTTATGCCGAATTTTTTATTGCCGATACACGGGACTCGCTGTTATACGATACGGTTATTTGCAGAGGCCAGTCATTAAAACTCAAACCGTATAATAATCCTTTGGCAAAACCCGACACTACCCATTATTCATATTTCTGGGATTTTGGGACAGATACCGTAACCTCGCCTTTCTCTCTGGCTGAAACCTACTCTTACGACACAGCGGGCTTTTTCTTCCCCAAACTTGTCATTACCGATATTCTTGGATGTAAAGACACAACCGTACTTCGCAACCGAACCAAATACCTTGCAGACCCGCATATCCGCGTGAACTCCATTGATTTTCAGGATACGGTATTCTTTAGCAATGGCAAATACCAGTTCTGGTTCACCAATTACAACAATCACTGGATATATCACGACACCATAGTATACCGCGACTCGATACTGATTGAAGAAGTGATAGCGAACTTTATCCTTGACACCAGTTTTAACAAACCCTGTCAGTTACAGAATACGAGTCCGCTTAATATCCGCGATATGACTACGGCCTGGGTGAACCGGATTAATTACGAATGGAAATACTATCCTGACGGTAATGCCGACTATCTGTATGATACCACCACTTATGTACCGGACACCAACACCCCGTACGATCGCTACGGCAAATATCCCTACGAAACCACACCGCCGTATTACTGGAAGACACAGAAAAGTCCGATTTTACATTACAGCAACTGGAATATAGACACCATACGGCTCATTGCAATTGATTACCTCGGATGCCGCGACACGGCATATCAGATTGCATATATACATCCTAAACCATTAGGTGGATTTTACACCAACGATACCTTGCTGGCATGCTATCCTACAAGCCAAATCTTATTTAATGACACCAGTCATGTGCTTACCGGCGAATCCATTGTTTCATGGGAATGGGACTTTGGCGATGGTACACCACGCAGTCCGCTTAAAGGTCCTTATCATCAATACTGGAATGCCGATTTTTATGATATACTCTTTCGTGTCACCTCGGTCACCGGCTGTATTGATACAGTATTTAAGCCGAACTATATTCATGTTATCGGGCCGCGTGCAACAATTACTCCTGTCTCTACCGACTTATGTCTTGAAGAAGGGCCACAATTTACAGTTACCGACCCGCGTGGTGTAGTGAAATTCATCTGGCACCTCAGCGCTGACGAAAACACTTTTGCTGATTTAGATACGGCATACAAATTCACGCACGACTCATTAGACAATGCAACCTTCACCCAAAGTTTTACTAGTTTTAAATATGATTCAGCGAATACGTATCAATGGTATGTCGAATTTTCGG
The DNA here is from genome assembly GCA_964601385.1 of uncultured Bacteroidales bacterium. Classification (GTDB taxonomy): domain Bacteria; phylum Bacteroidota; class Bacteroidia; order Bacteroidales; family JBBRXJ01; genus CAZRNJ01. The sequence goes on from CAZRNJ010000330.1 coordinate 2,134, forward strand.
ATATTGACACAGGAGGTTGCGTGGTATATTATCCCAACCGCGATGCAAACAATAATCTGCAGCCATCATCTTTATTCCCTCCCGACCTTACTGCCGAAAACATAACCGTAAATCCGCTGGATGCATATTTTTATGCTGCTGATACGGCCTGCGGTGTGGGCGCTCCTGTTCGTTTTATCAATAAAGTGGTTGATTCATCCAGCGTATCGAGTTGGCAATGGATATTTGGCGGACCGGCAACTTCGGCAACCTCTTCGGATCCCAATCCAACCAATAGCTACACAGCGCTTGGCGGGCCTTATAC
>CAZRNJ010000331.1:0-2434 GCA_964601385.1 uncultured Bacteroidales bacterium
GACCTACACGGCTGTGAAGATATGCTCCGCCATAGCCGCCTTTTGCAAATTCAATAATCTGACGGCGCAGCTCGGCTGTGTCTAATAAATCATTGAGTGAATAGAATGGGGCCGAACGGTATTCAATGCCCGGATTCCTGAATGTTTTCATATCTATTACGCTGTCATTGCGGTTATAGTCGCCTGCAAATGTTAGTGCGGGAATCAATAATAACAACAAAGTTATTTTCATCTGAGCGTATGGATTAAATATGTATTTTTATTTCAACCGGATGATCGGGTTCAAGTACAAAATTAGTAGTAATTATTTTATTCCGGCTGTTCAGGTACTGAATCTGATAATCGCCATGAAACCCTCGCAGGGATAATGTTCCGGAGGCATCAGTGGTTATCTGTTCGTTGGTCATCCATTGTTGCCGGATAAGAAGATATAATGCATCATAAACGGCTGTTTTATTCCCCTCTGTGTCAACGAATTGTTCATCGCCCCAATAGGTGAAGTGTTGCACGGCAGGATGTCCAAAAGCAATGGTGTACATATCGGTGATATAAGCGATCACAGCAAGTTGTTTTTGTTGGCTGTTCAGTTTTTCTAATTGGTTTTGTTTGTTGGTATGCGCCCAGAATTCGGTGATCTGCAGCGGCAGCCCTGCTGTGGCCAGATCGTTGAGCGAATGCCGGAATACAGCCGGAGTATACCAGCCGGCAACATGCGCTTGTGTGCCTATGGCATCGGGAGCACAGCCGCGAAGTTTCATTTTCTCTACCAGTTCAACATATCGTTTACGCTGGTCTTCGGCTGTTATCTCCGGTCGGTATGTTTTTTCCAGTCCGTAATCGTTCAGTGAATAGATTGCATGACGATTTGCTTCACGAGCCCAGTGCATAGCCGGCTCGAGGTAGGTCAGTATCTCGTCGGTGTGTTCGATATGAGGCCACCGGCGCTGCTGATAATGACGCAATGAGGGTTCCCACAGCATCTCGTTGCACAGATCCCATCGTGTAACATCTGTGCCGCCAATAGCAATCATTTGCCGGACATGCTGCTCCAGCTTTTTCAGTTGAGTGGTATAATCATATTTGTCGAGCCATTGGGGTAACGCCTTTCGTACGGTCCATACCAGAGGATGACCTTTCACTCGCAGCCGGTTTGCTTTTCCCCACTGGACTTCCTCCTCAAAAACAGTAGTGATGCGTTTACCTTCAACATGCTCAATGGGCTGATGCCACCGTTCATCCCAGTAGCACTTGGCTGTAGTACAATTAAAGAGTTCTGCAAGATGTTTTGTTCTCCGGTGGTTGGCTTCTTCTGAACGATGAACATCGTTGCCTGACTCTGAACATCCCCAGTCGAAGCGGCTGGTAGTTTGTAATACTGTTGTTTTTACGCCGGACAGCGGCTTTCCGTCAGCGTTAGTGAACCGGATGAGGATATTTTCTTTTCTGTGCTTCTCGATGGCTGAACGCGATTCAGCAATCACTTCGTTGTGTGGTGTGCGGTGTGTTGTATCCGGCGATGTATAAATATCGTTGCGCCACTCCTCGCCGTCAATAACTGGTCCGGCGCATTGTTCCAGCAGCCAGCAGGCAGGCGCTGCGGCCATTGTGGCTGATATAAAATGTCTTCGTTTTATTGTATGATTATTTAATGAATAAATGGAATATTCAGCGCAGCCGCTATGGCCTCGAGATCGCTGATCACCTGAGGGATCAACGGTATTCCGTTTTTTTTCAGTTCAATTTCTTTCTGGCGTTCAAGATCACCGGGTATCAGCACAGCGGTTTTTCCGGGCGCCGGTTGGGCTTTTCTGAATGTCTCAATCCATTGATCCATCTTTGCTTTAAATGATGCTGCCGGTTGAAATGCATCAATACGCATGGCGCCAAAGAAGTGTCCTGTTCCTTCCCCGGTTTTTTCGTTAAGCACCGGCAGGTAAGCTACCGATGGCGGAACAAAAGGCCCGAAATTAGCGCCCGACAGCACAGCAGAGAAAATATCCACTATGGCCGATAGGCAGTATCCCTTATGACTACCGTGTTCGTAGTCGCCACCGAGAGTTACCATTGAGCCGCCGTGTTTGAGTATTCCGGGATCGTCACTCGGATTTCCTTCTTTATCCTGTACATAACCGGTACGCACCTTTTCTCCTTTTTTTTCAGCTACCGCCAGTTTACCGCGTGCAATGGGCGTGGTGGCAAAGTCGGCAATAAAAGCCGGCTGTTTACCGGCAGGTATAGCAACAGCAATAGGATTGGTGCCCAGCAACCGGCTTACCGAAAAGGTTGGCGCAACGAGCGGATTGGCATTTGTCAGGCAGATGCCGATCATGTCGTGCTCAAGCGCCATCTTTGAATAGAAACCGGCAATACCATAATGGTTCGAATTGTATGTAGCCACCCAGCCCGTACCTGCCTGTCTGGCTTTTTCAATGGC
>CAZRNJ010000332.1:0-2429 GCA_964601385.1 uncultured Bacteroidales bacterium
GGTTGTAAGCGCCCCGGCAAACAGCGTGTCTTCGAGATTGAATTTATTCTTCCATCCCGCACAAAAAATGATTACATCATGATTTGCCCGTGATAGCATATCTGCAAGCGGCTGGAGGTGGTAGAACGATCCGGCAATTAACATGTGGCAATCCTTGGCCATTTCAACTATGTGTGTGCCGTTGGTTGTACTGTATGCAATGGTTTTTCCTTTTACAATGCCGGGCGTAAAATAGTGAGGTGAATTACCTATATCGGCAACACAGAGTGTTTTACCATCTCGTTCACCCGCAATCAGGAATCCTTTGCTTTGATATTCTTTCAGTTCATCTTCTGAACCCACCGGAATTATTTCTTTTGCCCCGTTCATTATCGCTGCGCAGATAGACGTTGTGGCCCGGAGAATATCTACAATAATAACAATCGCTCCGGTGTTTTTAAAATAGGGAAACAGCGGAGGAGCAAGACAGACATTAATGGTAAAGGACTGCTGCATTATTTTGTCTTATTTATAAATGGGAGATTAGTCACTTTTGCTTTTAGCAGCCGGTTGCGTATTTTAATAAATATTTCGGTACCGGGTGCATTATATTCCGGATGAATGTATGCCATGCCAATGCCGGTATTCAACACCGGAGAGATGGTGCCTGAGGTTACTTTTCCTATAATCCTGGCTGAACCGTCACATACATCATAATCATGTCTAGGTATTCCTTTTTCAAGCATGATAAAACCGGTTAGTTTGCGGTTTAATCCGTTGGCTTGTTGCGCAAGCATATATTCTTTATCAATAAAATCTTTGGCGTTGAATTTAATATACCGCTGTAATCCGGCTTCAAGGGGTGATGTTGTATCGTCAATATCATTTCCATAGAGGCACATTCCGGCTTCAAGCCGCAGGGTATCGCGGGCGCCAAGCCCGATGGGTTTTAATCCATATTTTTTTCCTTCTTCAAGCAATGCCAGCCAAAGGCGGCCTGCCTCTGCCGGAGGGATATAGATTTCATATCCCGGTTCGCCGGTATAGCCGGTGGTTGAAATCAATACATTGTTAATACCTGCAACACTGCAGGTTATGAATGAGTAGTAATTCAGAGCCGACAGGTTGGCGCCGGTGAGTTTTTGCATAATATCTGTTGCCGCCGGCCCTTGTAGCGCTATCTGCGCCGTTAGATCCGATATGTTTTCAAGTGTTGCCCCTTCGCTGTTGTTTGTGTTAACCCATTCCCAGTCCTTTAAGGTATTTGACGCGTTCACAACAAGCAGGAATTCGGTATCTGAATATTTATATACCAACAAATCGTCAACAATCCCTCCTTTTCCGTTCGGAAAGCAAGAATAATGGACTTTACCCGGCTTGAGCGCTGAAACATCATTAATGGTAATTCTTTGCAGTAAGGTAAGAGCATTTGCGCCTGATACGCGGAACTCACCCATGTGCGATACATCAAATATCCCTGCATGATTTCGTACGGTCATGTGCTCATCGAGAATCCCGGAATATTCAACAGGCATTAAAAAACCGGCAAAGGGTATCATTCTGGCGCCAAGTCGTTTATGATATTCACATAAGGGTGTGAGGTTCATTTTTTGTATAATTTAGACCACCGAAAGTATGATATATCGAAGCTTTTTTTGAATGGAAAGTGAAATACTTTTTAACAATGAGTTAACGATTCGCTGAGGAAGTCAGTGGTTATTTAGGAGACCTTGTTTGATGAAAAAAGCGCAAAGTGCCGCACTGGCTTTTCGATTTCCACTTTGCGCTTTTGACTGGCAGAAAAAAATCTGACAGTTTAACTGAATTTACCGTGTGCTTAGGATTTTAAATTCAACACGACGGTTCATACTTCTGCCTTCCTCTGTATTATTGGGAGCAATGGGTTGATCGTAAGCATAGCCCTCATATTCGAGCCGTCCCTTTTCAACGCCATTGCCTACAAGGTATTCAACAACACTTTTGGCACGCTCTTTCGACAGTTTTTTGTTGTATTGGAATCCGCCGACATTATCCGTATGTCCTGATATTTCGATGCGCAGTGAAGGATTGTCTTTGAGGAACTGCGCCACACGGTTCAATTCAGGATACGATTCAGTTTTAAGAGTGGCCTTACCGGTATCAAAATAAATATTCTTTAAAACCATCTTGGCTCCAACTTCTACTTTATCCATGGTGAAGTTACGGATGGCAACATCGTTCATAAACTGTTCTCTTGACAGATCAATGGTGTCTATTTTGAACATATAGCCGGTAGCATTTAATTCAACACCAAATGCTTTTTTAGCGGTTAATTTGATCTTATAATTACCGGTGGCCTCAGAGATGGTTAGTCCGGCAACCTGACTTTTTTCACGGTCTATCAGTTGCAATTTAGCCACGATTGGTTGGGAAGTTGAAGCATCGGTGATGGTACCCATCAGGTACAGCGT
>CAZRNJ010000333.1:0-2429 GCA_964601385.1 uncultured Bacteroidales bacterium
AAATCTCTAATGACGGTCATTAGAGATTTTATTCCTATTGACAGATTTGGGTTAATTTTTTTCGTTTAGTTGAACGAAGTGAAAATTGGATGATTAAATATTTGCTTGTCCTTCACCGGATCAAAGCCGCAGATATTGGACAATATTGCTTTATAGCCATTTTCTTTAAATAATTGCGCAAATTCAATATCTCCCGGATGCATACAGTTGTCTTCGTCTGTTGCCCTGAACGTGAATCCGGCAGCCAGCGCCTGTAATATCAGATGGTAGGAAAGTCCGGTTTTCTGAGCATTGACGATGGCTCCGGCTAACCGGTCGTTTCTGCCCAGTTTTCGCTGGAGATCACAACCAACGCGAAATACAGTATCGCCTAATGCTTTATTTTCGAAGCGTGTCAGCAGGTCTTCAATATGATCCATCAACTGGCCAAAAGAGAATTCATAGGTATATATAGCCATCAGTATTTGTGCCGATTCCATCATGGTCTCGCGCACCTGGTCCTTTATTTTTTCGTCACCCAGCACTTCCCATATATATTTCCATTGGGGATTTTTCTGATAACCAAGATATGCAGTAGCAGCATGACCGAGATTATGAATAAATAATTTCCGGTCAACCCATGCCTTCATATTGTCTTTGGGTGCAAGTCCTTCGATATCGGGCACCGGATTTTTAAATCCCTTTTTATCCAGTATCAGTGTATTGTATGGCTCGGCAAATACCTGCAGGATATCTTGTTCCACATCCTTTTTAAGCATGATGGGAACCATTTTGCCAATACTCGTTTCAATCAGTCCTGCCCGCTCGTGTACCGGGAAATTGTGTCCATTGATTTTTTTTATTTCTTCAGCGAAATATTCAGCGGCATCGCGCAGGTTTTCGGCGATAATGCAATCAAGCGGTGTATGTCGGCGGCGCAGTGCTTCTGCCAGCAGTTCAATGACCATGGGCAGTCCCTGCTGGCCAACGGATACTGCTGCTATATCGGCAGTTAGCAGTTCACTGATGACTTTTTCTGTTTCTGATGCAAGAACAGCCCTGACATTTTCAACCATCAATACGTTGTCGCCGCTGTTTGATTTAATGATAATTTTGTATTTGCGTTGTTGGTTAAGCGCATCAATTACGGGTTGAAAAATATCAATGAATACCACTTCGTAACCGCCGCGGCTAAATAGTTGGCCGATAAACGACCGCCCGATTTTTCCTGCTCCGAAGAGCACTAGTTTCTTCATTATTTTAATTGTTTATACTCCTTTCTTTGCTCTCAGTAATTGTTCGTTTGCAGTAAAATTATTTTTTGCAATATGTCCTTTGAGTGGGATTATTTTTTCATGAATGGCATCCAGGATCCAGTCGGATTGCGGGAAAAAGTATTTTTCTAATTCATACGCCGGAGTGATCCAGTTGCGCGAGCCGACAACCACCGGTGGTGCATCGAGGTAGTCGAAGCACACTTCAGTAATCGTCCGTGCCATGTCATTCAGAAATGATCCGCGCGCCGAAGCATCGCTGGCGAGAAGGATGCGTCCTGTTTTTTTTACCGATTGAATCACTATGTCATAATTGAAAGGCACAATGGAGCGCGCATCAATTACTTCGGCAGTCATGGTGTATTTTTCTTTTAAAATTTTTGCTGCATCTATGGCTGTATATAACGTTGAACCAATGGTTAAAATTGTTATATCATCACCCGGCAGTTTGATGTCCGGTTCGCCAAGCGGTATCTCATAATAACCTTCAGGAACGCCTCCTTGATGGAACATTTCGCCAATATCATAAATGCGCTGGCTCTCGAAGTATACTACCGGGTCAGTGCCTTGTAATGCCGAATTCATCAAGCCCTTGGCATCGTAGGGGGTAGCGGGAAAGACAACTTTTATGCCGGGAATATGAGCAACGAGCGATGACCAGTCCTGTGAATGCTGAGCACCGTACTTCGATCCAACAGATACACGCAGCACCACCGGCATACTAATGACGTTGCCGCTCATGGCCTGCCATTTGGGAAGCTGATTGAACACCTCATCACCGCAACGGCCCAGGAAATCGCAATACATGATTTCGGGAATAACACGGCCTCCGCACATCCCATAACCCACAGCAATGCCTGCAATAGCGGCTTCCGAAATAGGTGAATTGAATAACCGGTTATAGGGCAATGCTTCTGTAAGGCCACGATAAACAGCAAATGCGCCTCCCCAGTCACGATTTTCCTCTCCAAAGGCAACGAGTGACGAATCTTTATAGAAACGATCAATGATAGCTTCAAAAATACCATCGCGCAGCATATACAGTTTTGTTTTGGGCACCGGTTTTCCATTCGTGTCAAAAGCAAAACGTTCTTTTTTCTGCAATGATTGTACGCGTGGATTTTCTGCCATCGGGTGATTTACTTCCGGCTTGCGCGTGGGATCCATATTGTCAAC